>NZ_JAVYAD010000002.1:383109-398524 GCF_032337515.1 Rossellomorea yichunensis
AGCGGAGGCGGCTCGCCCTGGGGCGACAAGCATAAGCCAAGTAACCCGGAAAGGCGCTCTTTGCCTTTTTGGGTTACTTGACTTATGACCTCGAGCCCCAAGCCGCCGGAGCTGGACATATGGAAAAGCGGAGGCGGCTCGCCCTGGGGCGACAAGCATAAGCCAAGTAACCCGGAAAGGCGCTCTTTGCCTTTTTGGGTTACCTGGCTTATGACCTCGAGCCTCTAAGCCCTGGAGCTGGACATATCGAAAAGCGGAAGGGCTTTGCCCAGAGGCGACAAGCATAAGGCGGCCCCACCGGAAAGGCGCTCTTTGCCTTTTTGGTGGGGCTGACTTATGACCTCGAGCCTCTAAGCCCTGGAGCTGGACATCGCGAAAAGCGGAGGCGGCATGGTCAGGAAGGAAATTACTAAATGTATACTTATACTAATGGAAAAGAGGCTGCCTCGGGCAGCCTCTTTTCTATTTCTCTTTAATAGGAACAAACAACTCTAATTTCCGCTTATCTTCCGTTTCGTTGATCACTCTATCCTGAGATAGATACTTCTCGACACTCAGTCTGGAGTAGTCTTTTTCATAGCCATTTTCCTTAATCCAATTAAAGATCGAAAAGTAGGCTTGTTCTACTTCCGTTGACAGCCCTTCATAAAGAGCGTGAGCATAGACGCCTGCAGGGAGAGACAGTTCGACTAACCCCGGTGGAAGCTTGTCCACACGATCAACCTCTACGGTACAATAATACGTAAAATCAGTCGCTCTGTCATGGAAAGGAGCGTATATGCATTCATCTCCATTGATGTGGTGAATGGATGGGATCATCTGTAGAAACTTAGTGAATAGTCTCGGGATCTCTGCCCCTTTTCCATATGGACCTGTCCAGCCTATTCCAACAAGCAATTTATCCTCTAGTGATGCAACGTTTATTTCCATGATTTTGCCTCCATTGTATTCGTTAATTCAAGGAATATACCTTTGAATACTTCTCCGTTAAATACTCGGCCAAGTACTTTGCATTAAGCCCTTCTCCAGTAACTTCCCTGATGATTTCCAGCGGTTTTTTCATCTTGCCCCACTGATGGACGTTTGTCGTCAGCCATTCTCTGATGGGAACAAGATTTCCCTCTTCCAACAGCTCTTCATAATGAGGAAGATCTTTCAACATGGCACGCTTAAACTGCGCAGCGTACATATATCCTAATGCATATGACGGAAAGTAACCGAAGCTCCCACCAGCCCAATGAACATCTTGAAGGACACCTTCACCGTTATGAGAAGGGCGGATTCCCAAGTACTCTTCATATTTCTGATTCCAGATTTCAGGAAGATCCTTCACGTCTATCTCATCATTAAATAATCCCTTTTCAATTTCATACCGGATGATAATGTGTAACGCGTACGTTAATTCATCTGCTTCGATTCGGATTAAAGATGGCTTCGATTCATTGATTGCCCGGTAGAAATCGTCTTGTTCAACGGAATCGAACTGTCCTGAAGAGTAATCCTTCAGTAACGAATAATTCTTCTTCCAGAAAGAATGATCTCTTCCTACAAAGTTTTCATAGAACAGGGATTGAGATTCATGGATCCCCATAGACGTTCCCGTGCATAGTGGTGTACCAATCAAATCCTTGGAAATGTTCTGCTCATACAGAGCATGTCCACCTTCATGGATTGTCCCGAACACGGCTGTTCTCCAATCCTTCTCGTCATATTTAGTTGTTACCCTTACATCACCAGGGTTTAAACCAATCGCAAATGGATGGACGGTCTCATCCAATCTGCCTGAGTTAAAATCATACCCCATTTGCTCAAGGATCTTTAAGCTGAAATCCTTTTGCTTATCCTTTGGAAAGTGTTCAAAGAGGAAATCGGTATGTGGCTTATGTTCCGATTCGGAAATCTTATGTACAAGCGGGACAATTTGATCTCGAAGATCGCCAAATACCTTATCTAACACTTCAACCGTTACACCTGGCTCATACATATCCAATAACGTATTATATTTGTTATCTTCGTAGCCCCAGTAATCAATAAAGCGTTTCGTAAATGCCACCAGTTTTTCTAAATAGGGCTGAAACATAGAGAAATCCGCTTTTTCTTTGGCTTCTTCCCATACACCTTCAGCTTTCGATTGTAACACCACGTATTCCCTATATTCAGAAGCGGGAATTTTTTTATTCCGATCATACTCTTTTTGACACTCTTCTAACAGCTTTTGTGTCATGTTATCCAATTTGTCCATTTCTGGCGACAGTTTAGCCAGGTATGCAGCCATTTCATTTGAGGTCGACATTTCAAAAAGCTCAGATGAAAGCATCCCAATGACTTCAGATCGTTGTTCAACCCCATTTTTCGGAGCACCTGTCCGTAAATCCCAGAACATCAAACCAAGCGCTTCGTTGTAGGCAGACATTTTTTTTACATAATCATGGAAACGATCTCTTATTTCTATTACTGATTCTTTCATTCTAAAAAAGCCCCCTTTTTTTACATTCAATCTATTTTATCATATTTTTCTGGCAACTTGGGTCAGAAAGATTGATAGAGAGACGATTAGAGAAGTCATGGTAGTCGAAGAGTAGATGTCTCTACATACAGAAAAAAACCGCCCAATTCAGGCGGCTCTTCCAACACTTTATGAATTCAACACTTCAATTCCAACTGGTAAAACGGATTCTACCAACTGTTTATAAGCTGCTTCATGACCGTTCACCAAGACATGGACGCTTCCTTTGTCCTCGCTCGTCCGAATCAATCGGCCAATACCCTGTCTCAGTCGAAGGAGCATGTAAGGAATGTCCACTTCTTCCACTGAGTTTTCAGCATGATTTCGTTTCGCATCAAACACAGGATCCCTAGGAGGGAATGGGAGTGAATAGATAATGACTTGGGAAAGTGACTCTCCTGGCACGTCCAAACCTTCCCATAAATGATAGGAGCATAGAACTGTAAAGGTTTCCTGCTGGAACTGCTGGACCGTTTCACTAATTTCCCTGTCACCTTCATAAATCACATTCCAGCCCTGGTTTCCCTGCTGCTTTTGATATTGTCTAAAAACATTCATTTCTTCCTTAGTAGAGAAGAGAATCAACGACTTCCCTTGGTTTTTCTTCAACATGTCAAAGGCATACTGATTTTTAGAATCACTGCCTTCTTCCAATGAAGGAAGAAAAGCTTTCATCATGTCTTCGTATTTATAAGGAGACTCTACCGAGAACCTTTCATATTTTTCAATCCCCAGCGATTGAGAAACATAAGAGAAGTCTCCATTATAAGAAAGGGTGGCAGAAGAGAAAATAAATGGGATATTTTGAGAAAAAACTTGTTCTCTCAGAATTTCTTCCACCAATCTTGGCATCACAACAAAGGTGTGTTCTTCTTCTGACGTTTCCAACCAATAGATTCCTTTTTCATCATCTATGAATAGTTTCAAGGAAAACTGAATCTGCTCAAGATACTCTTCTACTACCTTTAGTAAATAATCATCCATGACATACATTTCTGATTCAAAGACTAGCTCATTTAAAAGATTTTCAATTTTCTCAGTCAGCGCTCTCCCTTGCTGTAATATGGCTTCGGAACGCGAAATGTATTGTCTCTCAGAACCATTCTCTCCTTTGGATTCTTTCTCCAGGAGTTCGAACCACTTTTCATTATCCAGAATGATATCTTCAATGACATACAACGTTTCTTCCCTCATATCAGACGCTGAAAGCTTCTCCAGTAAGCCTTCAAGGGTCTCCATTCTCATGCGGTAAGTCATCGCTTTTTGAGAAGCAAATTCCAATAAGTGACCTTCGTCAAATACAACAGAGCTCGCTTCTGGCAGAAGTGGAAGTTGCCCTTCCCGTTTGCGGGAATCTTTCGTCCAAATATGTTCCATATAAAAATCATGGGAACAGATGATTAAGTCTGCTGCCCCCCGGTAATGTTCACGATGAAGTGTAAGACCACAGCGATGGCGAGAAGAACAAGACATACAGTCCTGAAGAGAATCCCAGCCAACTTGATTCCATTCTTCATCAGATAGATGAGCATATTCTTTTCTATCCCCATAATGACTAAAGCTTCTCATGGATGAATTATCGTGTACAAAATCCGGTAATTCCTCCCATATGTCCTGGTACCCCTCGTTTTGGGGGATGTTTTCTTCAAGTTTTTTTATACATAGATATTGTTCTCTGGACTTTGCCAATCGAACATCTATATCAAGATCCAGTGCATTCTCAAGCTTCTGTATGTCCCCTTCTTTTTTCACAATCTGCTCAATGAGCGTTTCATCCGCACACGCTATGATTGCCGGTTTGCCAGTATATCTGGCAAATGATAACGCATATAATAGGTAGACAAGGGTTTTCCCCGTACCGACACCTGCTTCTGCAAACATAACCTGCTTATTTTTATAAGCTTGATTTAGCTGAAAGGCCATAAATACCTGTTCATCCCGTAAATCAAATCCCTTTTCAGGCAATAGATCATAAAACACGTCACCGACCCAATCGGATAATGCTTCATAAAATGATTGCTCCTTGGTTAATTCAAATGGTAATTTTCTTCTCATGAGGACCTCCTGCCTTACACAATATTTCTAATTTACTAGAATTCTTTCTTATTGAAAAGGGATAACCGTCATTTTTTTAATTGAAGGCTTTAACAATGGCTCTTTTCGCAATAATTGTTGTTTTCAAGAATAGAATCTGCCAGGGCTCTGTCAACCGGTTTATGCTTGATGGTGAGGGGAACTGCTCCGCTTGCAGCTAGCGTTCGGCCGAGCCTCCTCAGCTTCGCTTCCGGGGTCTCGGCACGCCCGTACTTCCGCAGGAGTCTGCGCAGTTCCCCTCACCATCTTTAACAGAATTTTCATGACAGAGCTTCAAGGTGTGCAAGAACACAATGTAACTTGAAAAAATAATTCCTCTTCCTAAAAAGGAAAATCAATTTCTACTTACCTTAAATGAGATTGTTTGATAAAATTCTTGTTTTTATTGTATTCCATTGAGGATACATGCTCAGAAAGTTGATTCTCGCTGCAGGATGCTCGACTCCTGCGGGAATAGTTGGACAGGTGAGACCCCGGAGACGCAGCCGAGGAGGCTCACTGCCAGCCCCGCAGAAAGCGAGCATCCTGGAGCGGAAATCAACTATTACTTTCTCCTCTACAATAGCAACAAACTATACGAAAAGAGCTTAAACAAAAGAAAAGAGACGCTCCATACAAGGGTAGTTCTACCACTTGTATGGATGTCCCTAGTCTCCCGAGAATGCACTCAGTCGTATATTCTCTTTTTCCTTAACAATTCATATTGAAAAGCCTGATCAAGGTTTTTCGTCGCTTCATCCAAGCCGGCTTGAATGGCTGCTCCTTCTTCTCCTGAAATGGAAGAAATAGAGCTTTGTAATGCCTGATAGATTTTGTGGTAATCGATGAAGGAATGGTCCATCCTCTTTCACTCCTCTGAAAATGATAGAACTATTATACGCAGGAAGTGAAAGGGATATTCTGAACTTCTTTTCTTTTTTTTGTACTTGAATTGATTACCCTTTTCTCGGTGGACGCGGGCCAAAGTATTGGTAATAATCTGTTCGAATGAATCCGTTAAACAATTTACGTTTTTTCGTAGCTTGTTTACCGTAGCATTGTTCAAAGTTTTCATGGGAAGTCATGATGTAAACAGACCAAGTATCTAGCTTCTCGAAAGCTTTCCCCATTTCCTGGTACATTCTTTCTACTTCTTTTCTTTCTCCCAAACGTTCACCATAAGGAGGGTTTCCGACGATGATGCCATATTCCAGTTCTGAAGTGAAGTCTCTGACTTGCATTTGTTTAAATTTCACCAAGTCTCCAAGCCCCGCTTCCATTGCATTCTCTTTGGAAACTTCGATCATTCGGTGATCGATGTCCGTACCCAGTATTTCAAGCGGCTGATCGTAGTTAGCCAGATCCTCTGCTTCCAAACGTGTTTTCTCCCAGACCTCAGCAGGCATCATTGGCCAGTTCTCTGACAAAAACTCACGATTGAATCCTGGAGCAATATTTTGCCCGATCAAGGCCGCTTCAATCGGAATGGTTCCAGACCCGCAAAATGGATCTACAAATGGACGGTCAGGGTTCCATGTCGTTAATTGGATAAGGGCAGCTGCCAGTGTTTCCTTTAAAGGAGCCTCACCTTGTCCGATTCGATAACCCCTCTTATGAAGACCTTGTCCACTCGTATCCAGGGTGATGCTTGCTACATCTTTATGGATCGCCACCTCGATTTTAAACAAGGGACCGGTTTCGTCAAGCCACGATGTACGTTTGTATGCTGTACGTAAACGTTCAACGATTGCTTTTTTTACGATCGCCTGGCAATCAGGTACACTGTATAGCTTTGATTTGACCGATTTCCCCTGAACAGGAAATTCCGCGTCTACTGGAAGGAAGTTTTCCCATGGCAGTTTCTTTGTATTTTCAAATAGTTCATCAAAGGAGTAAACTTTAAAGTCTCCGACGAGAATCTTTATCCTGTCAGCTGTTCTTAGCCACATATTGGCTCGCGCAATCGCTGTTTCATCTCCTTTGAAGATGACTTTTCCGTTATCCACCTGACATTCGTAGCCCAATTCTTTCACTTCTTTTGCAACAATTGCTTCTAAGCCCATTGCTGCCGTTGCAATTAATGTATATGTACTCAAATTCGTCACCCCGTTAATCATTATCTTTATTTCAATAGTATGGTCTTGTTTCCTTAAATATAAAAAGGACTGATACAAAAGAGCAGTGTATTACCTGCATGTATCAGTCACTTGCATTATTTAATCCATATTGCTCTTATCCCGTAATAGTGTTCTGTAAGCCATGTTTTGTTCCGTTGTACTACAAACGACTCTTCGTCTCGTACTCGGGTGGTAATCATCTATCTACAAAGGAAGTTCCTTTGTCCCTCTCTTCGTTCGTTTCCTCTGAGAGGATTCCCCTACCTAATTTTGGGTTTCTCGCTCGTGGGGTTTACCTCGTTCCACTCCTGCCATTTCTAACAGGACTTCGTCACTGTGGCACTTTCAAGGTAGTCACACCATATCCAAAGGACTTAGGTGTTTTCCCTGCCGTCAACTCAAAACTTGAGCTGCCCTAGCTTATGAATTGGCTAGGCACGAACACTACGTGCATCTCAGCACCGTGCGAGCATGGACTTTCCTCTACAACTTAACGTTGCAGCGATTACCCGAACACCATTAAGGATCAGCAATAACTAATTATACTGTAGTTCTTCCGAGTATTCAACTGGAAATATCAGTCATACAATTTGTTTCCAAATACGTGTTTCTCTAAATTAGACAAGCGCTTAAGAATATCGAAATTCGTTGTGCCTGTCTGTTGAGCAGGAGCAGCGGAGCGTTGTTTACTTGCTCCCTCCACTTGTTTCTTTAATCGCAGGTTCTCTTGTTGCAGATCTTCTATTTCTTGATGGAAGGTTTCATAATCTTTAATAATCAAATCTAAAAATTTATCTACGTCTTCTGGTTTATATCCCCGCATACCACTTTTAAATTCTTTTTCTAGGATATCCTTTGCGGTTAATTTCACTTTATCTGAGATCATTATATTCACCTCTATATTTATCACTATCATTTTTTCAAATAACCATCAGTTTGTCAATTATAATTGTTTTCGGGGCTATAGAATTCCCGAAGTGTTAATGAGTGATAAAACATCCTCTACTCAATCTTCCACTGCTCTTCTTCGACGACCCATTGCAGATCATGGAAGGTGATCGCCCTTATTTCAAAGGAAGGATCAGTTTCTTTCTTCTTCTTTGCTTCTTGATAGAAGTACCTGGGTGAGCCTTCTTTTTCTTCATCATACAGTATCACTAACGCTTGGCTTTTTTGCAAGAATAACTGATTTTTATTTCGGAATTGCTGTGGACTCTTGTAAGGTTCTTTTGAGATTGACTCGACAAAATCAGCTTGAGAAAGAATGAGTTCATAGTACTCTTTATTCACGTCATTCCAATTTTCTTCTTGGGAGAGAAAAGGAGTCAATATAGCCAGTTTAAGATCAGGATAATCTTCCTGAAGCTCAAATACCACTTCTGCTCCCCAAAGTTCAACCCCAAGTTGCCCACTAATGAGTACCCATTCTAAATCTTCATCCAAAAGGGAAACTAATTCTTTCTTTAAAGCCTGCTTTATGTAGTAAATTGCTTTGTCATCTTGCTTAAAAACTCCTAGTTCAAAGGATTTATATCCGGTTATGCACGCAACATTACTCAAATGCAAAACTCCTTCATTAAACTTTCAGGACAGACAATTTCTCTTTAAAGCTTAGTGTGTCCCAATCCTTTACACTCTATTGTAACATATTTTACGAATTACGAGGTCAAGATCCCATTCTATCATAATAAAAGTTCACCATCATAAAGAAGAGATGACTCTAATAGTCATTAGTCACTTTTGCAGAGCGACACAGTGTGTCGCTCTGCAATTGAAACTAACCTCTTAGAGGCATCCCTCGGAAGTCTTCACTCAGAAAATTATCGTCCCATACCATATGGTCCGAATGGTGGTCTTGGACGCGGTCCGGGTCCGAATCCTGGGCCAAACCCCGGTCCTCCTGGGCCTCCAGGGCCTTGAGGTCCTCCTGGTCCACCCGGTCCACCGCCACAGTTGAAATGTTGGTGTGAAACACTGTCTACTTGTGATTGTGTTTGTGGGAAATAATGTTTATGTTGATACATAACATTATTTACATTTGTCGTGTGAGTAGGGTGAATGTGTGGCACCTCATAGGTGTTGCATGACTGATTCACACAACATTTTGTCGGGTGCATGACTGCAGGAAGTACTTGATTAGGTCTTGGTCTTTTATACATAGAAACGCTCTCCTTTCATCTCTTAGTTGTTACACTAATAGCCTATGAAACGAAGAGGATACATGTACTAATACAAATACCTATTTTTAGGAAAACATTTTGCAGACTTACATAAAGCTATATAAACTTTCCGGATAATTGGTAAAAACAAAAGCCGTTAAACCAATGACGACAAAGAACAAAATTAAGATCGCTCGGTTCATTTTCATCATCCCATCTAAATATTAAATATTTTCAACACAATTAACTATTTTACATCTACTTTTGAAAATTCTCAATATAAAAATAAGGAGTTTGAACCACTTTTTTAGTATAATTTATAAAAATTTGTGAATCTAGGATGGATGGTCTGTATTCTTATTCAATTTTCTTGTTAACCGGCTCTTTCGATGATGAAGTTTCCCTATAAAGACCTCGTGCTTTTGACTGTTTGCTTCCTCAGTTTCAATCAGCAGTGATTCGAGTTGCTCACATCTTTCTAATGCTAACTGGAAATTCTTCGTTTTGTGCTCATACAATTTAGCCAGTTCCAACAGTGCGACTTTTCTAATGGAAATAGGGGCTTCTTTCCACAATCGTTCCCATAACTCTATCGCCTTCCATTCTTCTTTGTCTTTCTTGTATTGAAGAGCGAGGAGGTGCATCGCCTCATAATTTGTTCTGTCATCTTCTCTAATAATCTCTTGGTAACGCTCTTTTGCAATCTCTCTGTTACCTGTGTATTCAAGCCATCTCCCGACCTCGAAGCGCTCTTGGTCAGTGGCTTTTTTATGAGCATTCAATAGTTGAAACGTTAAATGCGTATAGAGAGTGATCAATGACAATATATCCAGCTCATTATGGGTCATAACTTTGAATATACCTTCAGGATCCTTACGCTCGATATAATCAAAATATATCATAGGGGCTAAATATCCTGGAACATCGTCCACTCTATTAAATCCAAGGATCTTTCGCTCTACGTTTATTAATTTTACAGACTCTAACCTGTGCTTAAAGAGTCTTCTGGATCCGTGATAAAGGTCAAAATGCCCAAATGCGGGCAATTGGGGGACATGCTCTTTAATGAGTGTATGCCTTGTCTTAACTTGAGGCCAATCAAACGCTTTTCCGTTATATGTCACGAGTGTGTTATAATCCACATGGCTTAAAAAACTGTGATAGAGAGGTATTTCACTTCCCGGTTGAGGCAAAAAATGCTGGGTCACAATCACCTCTGTTTCTGTCACCCTCCCATGTCCCAATAAGAAGATTGTATTTCCAACCCCCCCACCTAAACCGGTCGTTTCCGTATCAAAGAAAAACATTTGTTCATGAGTATGCCCTTTAGAAGACAAGGGATGGACACCCGCAAAGTCCTGCCAAGCATCCACCGCGCTAATAAAATCTCTAAACGTGTAGTCCCCATGTTGATGATCGATTGGATATCGTTTCTCTCTCACCAGACAGAAATCACCGTCAATATCGTACACAGTGGCACCATTTTGTTTCCATAAATCAAGAAATGGCAAGTCTGCCGATTCCTGCTCTAAAATGGGGGGCTGACTTTTCTTATCTTCAGCGTCTTCTTCTCTGATAAGATGTTTTTTCATTCTTGATAATTTATTTTTAAGTGACATATTGATTCCCTCCTTCTTTTATTGAAGGAAAAGATGAAGAAGCTTTAATGTATCCACTTTGGCTGTGTCCAGTGAATGATCCGTTCCAATACATGATGGACAACCAGTTTTACACGGACACCGCTCTATCATTGCAGATGTCTCAAGGAGTATTTTCTCCATCTGTTCATACACCTTTTCACTTAACCCGATCCCACCAGGGTACCGATCGTAGATAAAGATCGTAGGCTGTTCATTGTGTGCAGCTTTTATTTGTGGCACCACAAAAATATCACTGGGATCGCACATCACAAATAAAGGAATAATCGATTTCAAGCTTTGTGCTGCCCCTATGAGGCCTTCTTCCAAACGCTCCTGACTAAATGAAGCAGCGTCACTTAAAGAAATCCAGCTGGAGCTCGTGTGGAGTTCTTCTTCAGGAAGATGGATGGGTCCAGATCCAATATTTTCGTGGGTATCAAATTTAATTTTCTTGAAAATCGTTGCCATTGCTTGAACAGTTACATCCCCATAAGCTACGTCATACCTTTTCCCCGTGCGAATCTTGTCTGTTTCGAGTACTCTTAATTGTACAGCCAGATTGGCATCAGTGAAATAGTCCACGTCCACTTCCCTTACATACGCTTTCTTTTCTTCCCAATCCAGTTCCTCTACTTGAAATTGAACTCCCTGGTGTAAATAAATCGCTTCATCATGCAATAAGGTCATAGCTGAGAAACGATCCATTTCCCCTATTACTTTCACGGCTGAGATGTCTGTTTGATCAATAATAATGACATTTTCCTGTGAAGCTGAGCGAAGGCTGATGTTATGGGCAGGAAACACATCATTCATCCAATACCATTTTTCACCGTTCTTATGAACCACACGTTCTTCCACTAAAAATTCTAGAATATCATCAATGTCGTGCCTGCCAAATTGTTCCCCTTCCTTAAAGGGGAGCTCATAGGCAGCGCACTTAATATGATCAATAAGAATAATCAAATTGTCAGGGTTGATTCTCGCCGTTTCTGGGGTTTGCTCAAAGAAGTAATCCGGATGCTCAATAATGAACTGGTCTAATGGGCTTGAGCTTGCTACCATGATGACCAGAGATTCCCCATGCCTTCTGCCGGCTCTTCCAGCTTGCTGCCAGGCACTTGCGATCGTCCCGGGATAGCCCGTCATGATGCACACTTGTAATTGACCGATATCTACCCCTAATTCAAGGGCGTTCGTACTGACAACTCCGTAGATTTCACCAGATCGCAAGCCTTTTTCAATCTCCCGGCGTTGAGTCGGCAGATATCCTCCCCTGTACCCTCTGATTGATTTCGTTCCTAATTGACTCTTCACTAATTCTTGTAAGTAGGTAAGGATAATTTCCACCCTTACCCTGCTTCTGGCGAATATGATCGTTTGCACCTTATTCTTCAATAATTCACCAGCAATTCTCCTGACCTCCAGGGTCGCACTTCTGCGTATATTCAACGGTTTGTTTACAATCGGGGGATTGTAGAAAACGAAATGCTTTTTGGCACTTGGTGCACCGTTATTATCTATTAAATTCATTTCATTTCCGGTTAAATGCTCTGCCAGTTCTTTCGGGTTTGCAATCGTTGCAGATGTACATATGAAAATGGGAGAAGCTCCATAAAACTCGCAAATCCGTTTCAATCTCCTGACCACATTGCTTACGTGAGAACCAAAAACCCCCCTATATATATGGAGTTCATCAATTATTACGTATTTAAGATTCTCAAAAAGAGACACCCACTTTGTATGATGAGGAAGGATGGCTGAGTGGAGCATATCAGGATTCGTTATGACGATATGCCCAGCTTTCCTTACTTTTTGCCGGATATTGGCGGAGGTATCTCCATCATATGTATAGCTATTAATAGAAGCTTCAGCTTCTGAGATGATTTCGTTCAACTCACTTTTCTGATCTTGTGCGAGTGCTTTAGTTGGAAAAATATATAACGCCCGTGCATCCGGGTTGTCCATGATCGTTTGTAATACAGGAAGATTATAACAAAGAGTCTTTCCAGAGGCTGTAGGAGTTACTGCGGTAAAATTCTTTCCTTCCATTGCCAGCCGAAAAGCGGAATGCTGATGGGTATAAAGCTTTTCGATGCCTCTTTTTTGCAGCGCATTTATTATTTTATCATTTATCTCCAGTGGCATATCTACCAATTGAGCGGGTTTTTCATCTATGGTATGCCAGTGAACAATCTGTTTATTAAAATCATCTTCTCTTTTAAAATGTTCAATCAATTGTTGAAGATTGTTTTTCTTAAACACAGGTATCACCTCTTCTATTCATTTTACCGAATCTATGTTCGAAACTAAAGAAAAAAAACCAGGATATCTTTTCCTCAATTAATTAATAAGAATGTAGGGGAGTCTAAATCGATTTATATAAAGGTATAGGACAAATGCACATATTCAGCTAGCATTCATACACTAGTATGAATACTTTTGCGTGAAAGGAGCATACCCATGTCGAACGAGAAGAAAGGTTTTGGTGACCTGATGCATTCCATGAACGAGTTTTTTCATGAAAGACCTATGAAAGGAATGCTTCAAAGCATTGATGAATTTTTCACATCATCCTCTAACCCATTTGGTTCTTTCCCGGTTGAATTAACTGAAACAGACAATTATTATATCGTGACTGCACAACTTCCAGGTATTAAGAAAGACCAGATTCAACTCGATGTGTTCCCTCAATACATTACGATTTCCGTAACCAATAAAGAAGAGTTTTCCGAGGAAAATGATCAAAATCAAATGATCAGAAGAAAGCAATCCATGAAAAAGAGCAGCCGGACAATCCCATTTCCAAGAGTGGTTAATGAAAAGAATGTGAAGGCATCTCATAAAGATGGATTACTGACTGTGAAGGTAGACAAAGAAACCGGTAAACGAATACCTATCGAATAAGTTTCCTAATACAACTTTAAAAAAGGAGTTGCCAAATCGGCAGCTCCTTTATTTTAAAATTTAAATATCCCACCTAAGCCTTTTACAAGAGAAGAAACTTGATTAATTGCCCCCATCATTTGTCCTGTTGTATTCATCATTTTATTAAAATCCAAAGATCCATCCTGTGACTTGAATGAATTCATGATTGAACTTACTCCCCCTGACGAAGGTTTAGCCATGAACGAGGCTTTCGGATATGGATTAGCATAAGACTGCTGCTCCATTGCTTTCTTTTGGTACGGATTGTATTCTTTCTGCTGTAGAGGATTTTCAAAATATGGATTCATTTGATGCTGGTTCATCTGTTGATATTGGTTCATATGAAACCCAGGTGCAGGATATTGGGCTTCTGGTTGAGGATAATAATTTGGTTGGTAAGATCCATATTCTGGAGGTCGCATACCCTGTCCTTGATAGTTCATCACTGGTCCCATATACGTTGATTGCGAATGATAACTTGGATGGTAGTTACGCATCTGTCTAGAATGAAGTAAAGAATTCATACTTAGCCCCCTTACTTAATAATGGTTACTATACTTTATGTTTTAACTGGATAAATGGTGAAAAGCCCCATAAAGATATTTCGACAAACACAAGAAGAATGTCGGAAGTTACACTATTCTTACAACTTAAAGAAAGGGTTTTCTATGATAGGATAAATGTAGATGCAACGCAATGAAATATAAGTATTGGGAGGAATCAAGATGAACCTGAGTGAACTGCTGAAGAGATTCGAAAGTAGTAAACATTATCCAGCAACGGATCAACAAGAACTTCTTACAATGGCCAAAAAACTTTATATTTCTAATGAGATTTCATTGCATCATTATAAAGAGCTGTCGAAGCAAATCAATACAATAGAAGAAAAAGCAATTTCAACTCCATAATGTAAAGAGGCTGCCGATCGGCAGCCTCTTATTTTTCATTCAATTCATCCAACTGGGTTTGCAGTACATATGAGACAGATTGATAATGACTGATAAACCGATTGTAACTGGACTCTGGAAAGAAACAGTGAACCGATAGCATTTCAATATTATCGAATGTGTTTATTATTTGAGGGAAATGTAGGTGTTTTGGCCTTTGTTCTTTGATCCAAATCAAGGACAATTCTTTCCACGCATCATTCTCCCCTTTTACTTTATCGGCAAAAGGTTTTACTTCTGTGTAAAAGTCTCCTTTTTCACCTGATTCACGTCTGCCTTTATATTCTTTCATCATCTGCTCAACAAGGATGATCAATACTCCCGTTACTTGCTTCAATTCTTTCAAAAATAGCCCTCCGTAAAAATGTAGACAAAAATAAAAAGTAGCACAAGGCTACTTTCTTATAAATTCAGTTTAAGACGTCTTATAGGATAATTCAAGTTTTTGTAAGACAAAGGACTTTTCTCTATTTTTCATAAGAACAGTTTTAGATTCCGCTTTTCTCTCCACTGAGCTCAATTTACAGTCGATTTTCTGTATCTTGTTCGTTAACGAATTCATTCCTTCTTGTTCTTCAACTGAGATTCGATCATGCAGACTTTGTTCTAATTGATTCAAACTTTCTTCAATTTCAGCTAATTTTAACATAATATCTTGTTTTGGAAGCATTGTGAATCCTCCCACCTTTTTTTTTGGATTAATACTGTAATTCTCTCTTTATAACCCGTTCCCTTCCCCCCTGACAAAACTAGAAGCGTTTCGCCAAAGAAAGTGTTAAAAGGACATTCCGTTAATTTTGTTTCGACACCTACTGAATAAAAGAAGTGGAAACTAGAAAATAATATAAGTGGAGGTGTTACGTAATGAAAAATCAGAAAAACAAACAAAACAAACAGCAAGCAACAAATTCAGCCCAAACCAAAGCCTCAAAAGGCAACCCTAAACTAGAAGGCGAAAACCGTCCATCGACATAAGAAAGCGGAGGCGGCTCGTTCAGACCCGACAAGCATAAGGCGAACCACCCGGAAAGGCGCTCTTTGCCTTTTT
>NZ_JAVYAD010000002.1:398624-657322 GCF_032337515.1 Rossellomorea yichunensis
TTATGACCTCGAGCCTCTAAGCCCTGTAGCTGGACTAATAAGAAAGCGGAGGCGGCTCGTTCAGACCCGACAAGCATAAGGCGAACCACCCGGAAAGGCGCTCTTTGCCTTTTTGGGTGGTTTGACTTATGACCTCGAGGGTCTAGCCGCTGTAGCTGGACTAATAAGATAGCGGAAGGGCTTTGCCCAGAGGCGACAAGCATAAGGCGAGAACACCGGAAAGGCGCTCTTTGCCTTTGTGGTGTTCTTGACTTATGACCTCGAGCCTCTAAGCCCTGTAGCTGGACTAATAAGAAAGCGGAGGCGGCTCGTTCAGACCCGACAAGCATGACAAGAAGAGACCAACACCACTTTAGAGTGTTGGTCTCTTCTTCTTTCTCTCCCTCTTCCAGATCTTTTTTAAACCCTCTTTTACATTCGCCAACTTCTCAAGCTGCCTTTGTTTATGAAAAAACCACTTTGTTAATTCGATTCCATGAGGGAGTCCCTGCTCTTTGTACCAATCTTTATTTATTTTCTTTTTAATCGACCAGTCCGAATGAGACTCCCAATGATGTGGAACTACGTCATAAGCTTGATGGAGCATTGGCGTATTCGTTTTGGGGAATCCCTTACAATACTGTTCGTAGTCTCTTCTGGATCCTGTATGCTCTACTTGTAAAGCAAAGTACAAAAAGGAGGAATGATAATCCGGATGAAATAAAATCGTAAATAATTCATTTCCTAAAAGAATTCTGTTTTCTATTTTCCTGAAGCCATGGACACTCGCACCTAAAAGTTCCCCCGTTAATGTCGGAAATAAAACGGAGCTGAAATGAAGATGATCTTCAATATAGAATAGAGATGAACCAAACACCCTCTTCTTATATACCTCATGTTCAATGACTGGTTCTTGAATGAGGTGCTGCTCATTTATTATAAGAGAATGGACTAATCTGAAATCATCCCTCTCCTCCCAGTGACGATTCCACTCTTCTTCCATGAAGCTTGAAATATGAAATTCTTTAAACAAATGAAACATTTTCTTCTTATACCTCGTCGAATAATGATAGAGAAGGAGTTGAGGAAAGGCATCCTGAAAAATGCTCCAGTTCGCTCTTTCATACGTCTTGAATAGATCATCACGGGTAGCCGGATGTAAAAGGCGAGTAAAGATATCACCTTTAAGATCAGTCATATTCCAGCCGGCATTTCTTGATACCATCGAAGCCAGGAAAGACCATTTTATTTCAGGATGAAGAAGGTAAAATTTTTGATAAGCCATCGTTCTTGATATATTATCTTGATTATGCAGATTCACTAGATGGTTGATTTCATTAATCCACTCATTTGTACGTTTAGGTTCAGGTATATAGGGTAAAAAGCGATAAGTATTGCTCATTTCATCCATCCTTATTATCCCCCTCTCTCCTATAGCCATAGATTGAGGAGATTTGTAAACAATTATTCACACAATATGGAGTGGTTTCTGTTATGATATAGATTAGTCTGCGAGGTGATTTACCATGAAATTCCATTATCCTAATGGGAAGAAATATGTGGAAGCGTCATTACCCTCAAAAAAAGTTAAGGCAAAACCGAAACAACTATCTTATAGCAACAGAGGTATGACCCTTGAAGAAGACATTAATGAAACGAACCAATATTATTTAACGTTTCATAAAGCAGTCATTCACAAAAAACCGACTCCCGTTCAAATAGTGGATGTCCATTATCCATCAAGAAGTGCCGCGGTCATTAAGGAAGCATACTTTAAGCAGCCCTCCACGACGGATTATAATGGTGTATACAATGGAAGATATATCGACTTTGAAGCGAAAGAAACAAAGAATAAAACGTCCTTTCCACTTCAAAATTTTCACGAGCATCAAATCCAGCATATGGAAAACGTCCATAATCAAGACGGTATTACCTTTGTACTAGTAAGGTTTTCTGCTTCCGAAGAAGTGTTCTTACTTCCTTACAAATCTCTAAGGATTTATTGGGACCGCATGATAAATGGAGGAAGAAAATCAATCAAAAGGGAAGAACTGGAGGAAAAAGGAGTCATCATTCCTTTAGGACTGCATCCAAGGGTCGATTATTTAAAAATAGTCCATCAGTTATATTTTTAGTTTATGAAAAATGAGTTAATCTATAATTTATCTCATTATCAGTAGTATATTTTAAATCTTAGACAATACTAAAAACACTGAAGATTGAAAGTGAGGAAACAATATGGCTGGTCAATATAAGTCAAGGGAAGAAAAGCGTCTGGCCCAACAAAAGTCAAAATCCACAAAGAGCAAGAAGAAAGGCTCTATGGTTAAACGCGTCATTATATCATTATTTATCATCGGTATTATCGGGATGCTTGCAGGTGCTGGATTATTTGCTTATTATGCTTCCAGTGCACCTAAGCTAGATGAAAAATTACTCAAAGATCCGATTGCATCAGAAATTTATGATATGAACGGGGAATTGATCACGACCGTTGGTAAAGAAAAACGGGAATACGCAAACTTCGATGACATCCCTAAGATCATGCAGGACGCGGTCCTTGCCACAGAAGACAACCGATTCTATAAGCATAACGGAATCGACTTGATTCGATTAGGGGGCGCTGTCATTGCCAATGTGACAGGCGGATTCGGTTCAGAAGGTGCCTCGACGATTACCCAGCAAGTAATCAAGGGATCCTTTTTAAGCCCTGAGAAAACGTTAAAAAGAAAAGCACAAGAAGCATGGCTTGCTCTTAAGCTTGAGCAGGAATATACAAAAGAAGAAATCTTTGAAATGTATTTCAATAAAGTGTATATGTCCGCCGGGATTAACGGAATGGCTACTGCTGCAGACTATTATTACGGTAAAGACATTAAAGACATTGAGCTTCATGAAGCAGCCCTGATTGCTGGATTGCCTCAAAGTCCAAACAATTACAACCCTTTTAAATACCCAGAAAAGGCGGAAAAGCGCCGAAATATCGTTCTTTCCTTAATGGAACAGCACGGTAAAATCACTGAAGAAGAAAAAAAGGAAGCACAGGCCATCCCGATCACTGAAGGATTGGTATCAGCTGAAGAAGTCGAAAAGAAAAACGGAAACAAATATCCTGCATTCGTTGATGCAGTTATTGATGAAGTACAAAAAATGGGTGACTATAACCTGTTTTCAGATGGTTTAAAGGTTTATACAACCGTTGATCCGGATGCTCAAAAACGATTGGAAGAAATCTTAGCAGGTGAAAATACGAGCTTCAGTTATCCAGAGAATCCTGATGAGCCAATGCAGGCCGGGGTAACCCTTATGGATACGAAAACTGGTGAAATCAGGGCGATTGGCGGCGGAAGAGAACAGGATCCAAACGTTCAGCGTGGATTTAATTTTGCAATTGATACAAAACGTCAGCCCGGATCTACAATTAAGCCATTAATTGACTACGCACCTGCCATTGAGCATTTAAAATGGTCTACGTATCATATTTTAAAAGATGAGCCTTATAAATATTCAGACGGAACGGAACTCAATAACTATGACGGTCAATTCAAGGGGCCGATCACGATACGCGAAGGTCTGTGGGATTCCCGGAATATTACTGCCCTAAAAGCGTTTCAGGAAGTCGGTCCAGAGAAAGCAGAGGAATTTGTGAATGGTCTCGGATTAAAGTTCGATCATTATTATGAATCTGCTTCAATCGGTGGTGTTTCACCCGGGGTAAACTCCGTACAGATGGCCGGGGCTTATGCCGCATTTGGTAATGAAGGTATTTACAACAAGCCCCATACGGTTACAAAAGTGGTATTGCGCGATGGTGAAACAGAAATTAAGAATGATAATAAACCAAAGCCTGCAATGAAGGAATATACAGCTTATATGATTTCTGATATGCTGCAGAGCGTCATCGACCATCCAAGAGGAACAGGCCTCTATGCCAAGGTGCCAGGATTACCGATGGCCGGGAAATCAGGTACCACGAACTATACTCAAGAAGAACGCGAGAAATACGGAATTGCTAAAACAGGCGCACCTGATTCATGGTTTGTAGGATATACGACAAACTACACAGCCGCGGTTTGGACTGGATATAAGACTCGATCCATTCCACTATCCCCTACGGATAGAAGGGTGTCCCAATACATCGTCAGTGACCTGATGAGCTATGTTCATGATGGCGTTGACACACCTGATTTTAATAAACCGGACAGCGTGGTTGAATCCAAGGTTGAATTAGGAAGCAATCCTGCTAGACTGCCAAGTGAATACACTCCAGATGACAGAGTGATCACTGAACTATTCGTCCGGGGAACTGAACCTTCCAAGGTTTCAAAAGAATTCGACAAGATTGATGCACCTTCAAATCTGAAAGGAAAATTCAATAAGAAGGATCAAACCATCACTCTTGCCTGGGACTATGGCAAAGAGAAGGACGTTCAGTTTGAAGTGGCGGTTTCGATTAATGGTGAAGCAAAACAAGTATTAACGACAACGGATAAGAAAGGATTAAATGTCGAGAACATTCAATCCCAAGGAACGTTCACCTTCGAGGTTGTAGCAATATCCGGAGATCAGCGCAGTAATCCTGCAACGGTCAATGTTGATGTAAAGGCTACTGATGGTGAAGATGAAGAAAACCAAGATGAAAACAACGATGAAAATCAAGATAACAATGGTAATGGTAACAACAATGGAAATAACAATGGTAATGGTAACGGTCAAGGAAATGGGAATGAAGATGATTCAGGCAATGATGGTGAAGACACTGGTGGCGATGATGGCACTACCCCTCCACCTGAAGGAGATGGGACTGGTGAGGGAGGTACAGATGACGGCGGCACCGGGGATGGCACTGGAACCGGAGATGGAGGAACTGGTGACGGCACTGGCGAAGGCTCAGGAACCGGAGATGGCGCCACGAATGGTTCACCTGCTACCCAATCAGACTCCCGAAGAGAACAAGAATAAGATAAAAAGGCAACGAGAAAATGTTCTCGTTGCCTTTTTATTTTTCTCCAGCTCGCTTTAAAGCCAGAGATTTAGCATATTGTTTATGTTGTTCCTCGAATAGCTGAGATAACTGTATGAATGAATGGAAAAGGGTTGGATTGTTCCTGATAAATGACATTCTCTCCCCTGCGTTGACGGGTTTGATTGAAAGGTTATCAATAGTATTATCAGAATTTAATATTACCGGCATTGAATTACTCCAGTATAAAAGCATATAGACTTGCGCAATACTCTTTTTCATTAGGGGCAATGTATCCTTAGAACGTTTTTTAAATAACGTTTTAAGACATTCCTCCCCCTCTCTCCAGCTGTTAAGTATGAAACCTATGAAAAATTCATGATCCTCCCAGGGAAGCGAACCTACAACCTCGTCATTATAATAGAGAATTTCATAAGCGAAAAATGGGTCATCGGGTATGATATGAGAATCATCCACACTAACTTTTGACTCAGGAAAGAAAAAAGGGTCATTTAGTTGTAATGGAATACTCAAAGTCAGTTCTTTCATATGTTACCTTTTTTCTTTAGTCTCTTCTGACCTTCTCTGCATAAATCGACCAGCGGGCATACATCACATTGGGGTGATTGGGCTTTACAATGGTACCTTCCAAAGAAAATCAACCGGTGATGAGTTTCGGACCATTCTTCTTTCGGAATTTTTTTCATTAACGTTTTCTCTACTTCCAATACGTTATCTTTCCATCGGCAAATCCCTAGCCTCTTACTTACACGTTCGACATGGGTATCTACTGCAAGAGCCGGCACTCCAAATGCTACCGATACTACTACATTTGCTGTTTTCCTTCCTACGCCAGGCAGCTTCACTAATTCTTCATGACTTTCAGGAACATTTCCCCCATGTTCAGTCAGGATGATCTCACATAGTTTGCGAATGTTTTTCGCTTTGTTTCGGTACAACCCGATGGAGCGTATATCCTGTTGAAGTTCTTCCAATGAAACATTCAGATAATCTTCAGGTTGCTTATATTTTTCGAATAGGCCTTTAGTGACTTTATTCACGAGGGCGTCAGTACATTGAGCAGATAGAAGGACCGCAATGACAAGCTCAAAAGGATTTTCATGACGCAGCTCACAGTGAGCGTCTGGAAACATTTCTCTCATTTCATCTAAGCAAATTTGTATTTGTTTTTTATTTAACATGTATCCTAATACCTCCATCTTGTCTTAAGAATCAACTAAGGTTATTCACAATAAAATAGACCAACCCTCAAGCATTTGAGAGTCAGCCCCTTTTATCGTCCTATTGCTCAAGCCAATTATAAAATGGTACTGATTTTCGTTTAGGTGAAGCAGCAGCATCACTTGAAGCTGCGGGGTTTTGATGAGAACGGAAGCGCTGGCTTTGGTTACGAGCATCTTCAATGGTCTTCACACCGTTTTTCTTCCATTCAAATAGAATCCGATCGATATATCTAAAATTCAGCTTGCCGGATATGACGGCTTCTCTTAATGCTGCTTTAATAATAATAGCATTATGATCATCCTGATCCAACCACATGGCCAGGGTTTCACATTCTAATGGAGATAGGGGACGACCAAATTCCTGTTCGAAAGTCGTGTAAATGTCCGCTTCTTCTTCCATTGATTTCTCCATCTGCTTCATTTTAGAATCCTGTATAACGAACTCAGCCATCTTTTCCCATAAAGGATTGAGAGAATACTTTTCAAACAGGATCCCATCAGGGGAAGACCCCTCTTCGATCGATAGAAACTGTTGTTGCATTAATTTTCTTAAAATAGATGAACAGTATTCAGTAGAAATACTCATAGGTTCTGAAAGCTCTTCTGGTGTAGGGAAATAGTTTCCCTTTTCCAGATGACCGTAAATTTGTAATAACAGAACAAACTCTGACTCATTTAAACCCAGGGTATTGTAATTTGATAATAATAATTGCGGAATGTTAAGTGTCCCCTCTTCGATCCAGGACACCATTAATCGTTTATAATCCATATTCGGCACACCTCACTCACTAGTATATCATGGTTCAGTATATGTGGACATGGTTATGAATTAGAAGAAAGATGGAAATAAGAAAAACTTCCTTGGTCCTTTTTTTGGATCAATGGTAGTGGAAAAACAAGGACCGTTCCTTTCCGCTCCAGGCACAAGATTCCCCGGGGAGGAAGTCAAGCCTCCTCGGGCTTTGCCCTGCGGGGTCTCGACCTTTCCTCTATTTCCCGCAGGAGTCAAGTGCCTTCCGCTACAATCCACTCTGTGCTTCTACATTCTACTTAAACTAATTATGGAAAGACAAACACAAAAAAGTTCAGATTTAGTTAGTATTATCGATGCGCACTATATCTAAACTTCCGCTTGTGTTATCCATGAAGAAAATTAGGATGAATCAATCGGACCTAGCGCAAATTCACGCCTGATTTGAATTCCACCAAAAAGCACGCATAAATGTTGTACAAAAATCCTCTATAAACAAAGAAGAAGGCTTTGGAACAGTCGCTGTGATTGTTAAGAAAAGAAAGAAGTGGCTTAAGAGAATAATCTTATTTGTTGATTCTCTTATTTTTCAATAAAATACGATTGCTAAATTTTTTATCTTTGACACCTTTTGGCTCTGTCACGAAAAATCTATTAAAGATGGTGAGGGGAACTGCGTAGACTCCTGCGGAAAAACGGGCGTGCCGAGACCCCGGAAGCGAAGCAGTTCCCCTCACCATCTAGCACTCACTTTCTGACAGAGCCCGGGCAGAGCTTATCTTAAAAAAACCATCTTAGCGAAGGAAAAGAAAAGAACCGGCCGGATTGCTTTTTAAGCAAACCAGGCGGTTCCTTGATGTTTGTATTATGGATATAAACGGTTTAATAGACGTGGGAATGGGATGGTTTCCCTTACGTGTTCTACTCCGCTGATCCAAGCCACTGTTCTTTCAAGTCCAAGACCGAACCCTGAGTGAGGAACGGATCCATATTCTCTTAGTTCCAAGTACCACTTGTATGCATCCGTAGCAAGTTCGTGCTCTTCAATGCGGCGTTTCATAAGTTCCGCATCGTGGATACGCTCTGAGCCACCGATAATCTCTCCATATCCTTCCGGTGCGATCAGGTCGGCACATAGTACGACATCATCACGGTCTGGACCAGGTTGCATATAGAAAGGTTTCAACGAAGTCGGGTAATGCGTGATAAATACCGGCTTATCGTAACTTTCAGCTATGGCAGTTTCATGTGGAGCTCCGAAATCGTCTCCCCACTCGATATCATCAAACCCTTTTTCATGCAATAACTTAAGTGCATCATCATAAGTGATGCGCGGGAAAGGAGCTTTGATCTGCTCTAATTTAGATGTATCTCTTCCTAATCGGTCTAATTCAAGCTTGCAGTTTTCCAGAACCGATTGAACGATATAAGAAACATATTGCTCCTGCACTTCCAGATTATCTTTAAAATCATAGAATGCCATTTCAGGCTCGATCATCCAGAATTCGATTAAATGACGACGGGTTTTCGATTTCTCGGCTCTGAAAGTCGGTCCGAAAGAGAATACTTTCCCTAACGCCATGGCTGCTGCTTCCATGTACAGCTGACCACTCTGAGAAAGATAGGCATCTTCTTCGAAATATTTAGTGGCAAATAACTCGGTCGTTCCTTCCGGAGCACTGCCGGTCAGGATTGGGGGATCTACCTTTACAAATCCTTCTTGATTAAAGAACTCATATGTTGCACGAATGATTTCGTTACGTACTTTCATCACGGCATGCTGTTTACGGGAACGTAGCCATAGGTGACGATGATCCATCAGGAATTCTGTTCCATGTTCCTTAGGTGTAATTGGATAATCCACTGCTTCATGAATTACCTCTACGCTTTTCACTTGCAGTTCATAACCAAAAGGTGAACGGGAATCTTCTGAAACCGTTCCTGTAACATATAGAGATGTTTCTTGAGTTAATGATTTTGCTTTTTGAAAGATTTCTTCTTCCACTTCACTTTTTACGACAACCCCTTGAATGAATCCAGTTCCGTCACGAAGCTGAAGAAAGGCAATTTTTCCACTTGAACGTTTGTTGGCAAGCCAAGCACCAATGGTTACTTCTTCTCCAACAAACTTACTTACTTGAGATATAGTAGTTTTCACGATTTTTTCCCTCCAAAAAAACTTAAGACGCTTATGTATCGTTATTTATTATACATTTACCGTTATCCCGCCGCAATAGATACAGCAAAACGAGATGATTTTAAGGAAAAAGCAGACCGAAACGAACACGGTCTGCAAACCTTGTATTATTTACTCTTCCTAACAACAAATTCGTGCATTCTCTCAATTGCTTTTTCGAGTGCATCAAGACTTGTGGCATAAGAAAGACGGATATTATTGTCCGACCCGAAACCAGAACCAGGAATAACCGCTACCTTTGCCTCTTCCAGCAGAGCTTTTGTAAATTCGTCGACACTGTTATAGCCTGTTTTCTTGGCAGCTTCTGACACATTCGGGAATAGATAGAAAGCACCTTGAGGCTTCAAACAATGAAACCCTGGAATACTGTTCAATTTATCAAAAACAATGTTTAAGCGCTCTTCAAACGCTTGTCTCATTTCCTCTACAGGGTGTTGATCTCCTAAATAGGCAGCAACCGTCCCATATTGTGAAGTTGTCGTTGGGTTAGAGGTTGAATGACTGGCAAGGTTGGTCATTGCTTTAATGATTGTCTCGTTCCCTGCCGCATATCCAATTCTCCATCCCGTCATGGAATGAGATTTTGACACCCCGTTAATCACGATGGTTTGCTCTTTAAGTTCTGGAGACAATTCAGCAATAGACGTGTGGGAATTCCCGTCGTATACAAGCTTTTCATAAATCTCGTCTGAAACGATCAGAATATCGTTCTCTAAGCATACTTCTCCAATCGCTTGTAACTCTTCGTGGGTGTATAACATTCCTGTAGGGTTACTAGGTGTGTTAAGAATGACTGCTTTCGTTTTGGGAGTTATCGTCTCTTTTAACTGCTGGGGAGTAACTTTGTACTCGTTCTGTTCTTTCCCTTCAACGATAACGGGAATTCCACCGGCAAGCTTTACTTGTTCAGGATAGCTGACCCAGTATGGTGTAGGAATGATCACTTCATCATTTTCGTTTAAAAGAACTTGAAACAATGTATAAAGGGCATGCTTTGCTCCACTTGTCACGATGATCTCAGATGGTTTATACGTAAGTTTCTGATCTGTTTCAAACTTATGGATGATTGCTTCTTTTAATTTGGCCATACCACCAGATGGAGTATATTTTGTGTGACCCTCAGTCATGGACGCATACGCAGCATTGATGATATGTTCAGGTGTATTAAAGTCAGGTTCACCAGCACCTAAACCGATGACATCAATACCCTGTGACTTCATTTCCTTTGCCTTTGCAGTGATCGCTAAAGTCGTTGATGGTGTTAAAGCACTTACTCTGTCAGCTAACGTAAATTTCATGGACGTATTCCCCCTAGAGTTGATTATAAATTTTCAATTTTCTTCCACCATTCTCCATTAGAAAACAGCAGGTAAAAATAATTTAAATTGTCTTGTTGATCTAAATAGGTAATTTCCCATACAGGCCCGACAGATTCATATCCTAAACGTACCGATAATAATTCTTTCGGTTGCTTTTCATCATTTAGTTTATTGATTGCCTGTTCTTTTGAAATACCATCTGCCCATTTTTTCTCAATTATTTTCCCTTTTTTATTGGGTACCCAAGCCACGAGCTTCTCGTTTTGATCATCCTTACCTGTCACCACAACATATGACTTAGAGCCGTTATAGAAGCTTGTGTTATCAACTTCCACGATAGCCGTTTCAGCTTTCACTCTATTTAGAGCCTTCTCTGCCTGATTATTCAATGGGTTCCGGGAAACTTGATAAAGTACCACCGAAGCCGTTATCCCAAGGACGATGAACAATAGTGCGGTAATCGTTATCCATTTTTTCATTACAATCACTCTTTATGTACGATATATTGTTAATACTGCTTGATTCTGATCTTCCGGATCTAAGGCTAAACCAAACATATAATCATCTTTTTTTAAAGTTCTATTTAATGTATCTACCACTTTATATAAATTATCCGTATACTCGATACGAACGGTGGAAAGAATTTCAATTCGGCTCTCCATGGTGTTCCTCCTTTTACCCGCTTACATAAGATATTCCTCTATGAAAACCATTTTTTTCTACTCATGACGTCACTGCTATCCGTCACACTATGAGTAAGAAACGCTACCCACATTATAACAACATTAATGGCTATTATGGTAGAGCGTATCCGAAAAAACTATATTCTAATCCACACTCCGTTCAGGCTGACAGCGTTGTCAGCCTGACTTTCTTTCAGCATTAGTGTGTTCCGCCCTCTTCTTTAAACACTCCATCTTCTTGATCAAAGGTAAGCACTTCGTAATTTCGCTTATTAAATTTGATGGCAATCAATCCATGTTGCCCGGTTAAATACAGATCAATCCACGCCTCGTTGATGGCTTCGAGCATTTCACCATTAAGAAGCCTTTCCTTAGAGCGATAAAGTAAAGCCGTCTGAGGATCGATATGCTTCAGGAGACTATGGGACATACTTTCCGATTTAGAGTGAAGAGGTACTTTGACAATATTGACGTTCTTTAGGGGTTTTGTAAGTAAAACCTCTTCAGAATGCGATGATTGTGAGCTCAGCCACAAAAAGCGATGATGGAAGAAAGTTATGGAAAAGTCCAGTCCTTCACCCTTCTCATTGCCTTCATGCATCACATTTAATGCTAACTCCTTTGAAAGCGGGTATGACTGATCTTCTGTAATCGTGTGTATCGTAAAGGAACCTTTTTTCTGTATTGCTTCAGCCAAGGATTTACCCGTTATTATTTCTTTTATGGAGTACTTCTTATCAAGTTCAGTAATCATATCCTCATGTACTTCTCTTTTTTCAGTGAGGATGATTCCCTCAATGTTGTCAATATGCATTTGATTCAAATAATAATATAATTGTTTACATTCCTGAAGGGGTCCTGTATTAATTAAATAATTTTTCCCCGAAGCTAAATGAAGAATTGCTACCTCCCCTTTTAAAACAGGAAGAAAACTAATCGCATACTCTTCATGGGATACGTGTAAATCCACCTGAGGCACTTTCATACCATTGGCATTTGAAATGACAAGGAAAAAAGTCAGCATTACCGAAAAGATCACTCTCATTTTCAATCCTCCAGTTTCACATCTACCCTTTAGGTTGTGTTAAAGAGTAAAATTTATCACTGAAGTTTAATCTCTTAGAGCCAATCTTCAATCCATGAAACCAAATCAAATAAATCGCCTTCTTTTACTTCCATTGAAGGAATGGACTGCAAGAAAGCCTTACCGTACCTTGTCGTCATCACTCTGCGGTCATATACAATCACGATTCCCCGATCACTGCTTCTTCTAATCAGCCTCCCTACCCCTTGCTTGAATCGAATAATTGCTTCGGGTAAAGAGTGAGAAGAAAACGGATTCTTCCCTTGAGCTTTAAGGATATCTGATTTTGCCTGATTGACAGGCTCGTCAGGTGGAGAGAATGGGAGTCTGACCATGGCAAGACAAGACAGGTCTTCCCCGGGAATGTCTACACCTTCCCAGAAACTACTCGTTCCAAATAAAATCGCCTTGTCAAATCGCTGGAAGTTCTTTGTCAGACGTGTACGACTTCCTGATGTAATTCCTTGTGCCATTAATACATATTCCTCTAATAAGCCACTTTCTTTCATCAGTTCATACGTTTTCCTTAACATATCGTAAGACGTAAATAAGATGAGCATTCGGCCTTTCGTCGCTTGAGCCACTCCTATTAAATGCGAGCTTATTGCTTCAATATATTCTTCACTTTGGACTTGCTGAATTTCAGGGACGTCTGTTGGCACGAATAATCTTGACACTTCATTGTAGTCAAAAGGAGAAGAAAGCTGTAACTGTTTTACCCCTTGACCTATGAGTCCAATCTCGTTTAAGAAGTAATTAAAGGAACCGCTGACGGTCAAGGTAGCTGAAGTAAGGACGACACTTTTCTTTTGGGCAAAGATCTCATCTTGAAGATTACGATTGACGGTAACTGGTTGAGCTTGGATAGAAAGACTATTCGGTAATGATCTTGTATCTCCATCTAACCAGAGAACATGGTTGTTCATATCTCTTAAAAAGACCGTTTGAAAATTCATTCTCAACTCTGCCCAATCCACTAAAAAGCTGTGGAATTCTTCAATCAGGGCTTTTTCTTTATCCTCAAGCTTGATCTTCTTATCCTTTATTGCCTCCAAAATCTGCTGAAACTCTCTTTCTACAAACTTCATTCCAGAAATAACCCGTTCCATGGACATGAGTACAGGTTGAAAGTAGCTGCTCCTTTTCATTTCGTCCGTAATTCTCAGCTGTATTTTTTGTACCCCGGTCCTCTTTTTGGCTTTCTTATAGAAGACGCTCGTTAACACTCCGATGGCCTCTTCTAAATCAACGTAAAACTGACTGATACGAGAATCCAATTCAAATGAGTGTGTATTCATTTGAACTGAGTGGTTGGAAATAAGTTGATCAAGTCGATAGAACAACTGTTTTTGGTCCAGGGTTCCTAACTGGGACGTATTAAACTTAATCGCGAGATAATCCATTACAACACCAAGATGCTGTCTTGCTGACTTCTCCAGATGATGAGCCTCATCTATCACTAAGTAATCGTATGGAGGAAGCATGCTGCTTTCCTTCACGATATCAGTCAGTAGCATTGAGTGATTGGTAATGATGATATCTGCTTCTTGAGCACTCTTTCTTGCGAAAAGATAGAAGTCTTTCCCGACCCAGGGATCTTTCGTATGAGGTAAGTGCCAGCCGTCATGTTTTAGACGATTCCAGAACAACTGCCCCCCGGAAGTAAGGTTAAGTTCATCCATATCACCGGACTCTGTTCGTGTAAGCCATACCAAAATTTGCATCTTTGTCAGAACTACGTCATATTGAGACTCATCTTCCCTTAGAGACTGTTCAAACTTAAACAGGTTTATGTAATGATTTTTCCCTTTTAGCAGTACGGTTCTGAATGGTGTAGGGCTTATTTTTTCCAATAATTTAATTTCTTTATGAAGTAATTGTTCTTGCAATTGGATGGTGTATGTACTGATGACCACTTTTTCATGGGATCCCTTGGCAAACATGACCGCAGGCCATAAGTAGCCCAGTGACTTTCCAACACCTGTTCCCGCCTCTATTACCACATGGCGGGATTCATGAAAAGCATGTTGAATCTCATCCATCATCTCCATTTGCTGCACTCTCTTCTCATAGAAGGGAACATATTGTGCCAAGTATTCTTCTATAACAGGTTCATCAACATGAAGCTCTTCAATAGGTGGAACATCTTTCTTTGAAGCATCTTTCTTCCGAAGAGCCAGTCCTCGATACACCTCTAACTGTGGTGGAAGATCCTCTACGTGTTTTTGTTTCTCACTCACAATACTGTCAAACAATAAGGAAAGATCACTTTTCAAATGATGTGAAAGCTTGTGAAGATTTTCGAGTGTGACTAAGGGCAGCTTTGACAATTCTTCAATAAAATAAAGAAGAATTTCGGCTGTCACATAGGCATCACTGTCTGCCTGGTGTGGCCTTACGTGACTTAATTCCAAAGAATTGGATAATTCCGTCAGTTTAAAACTATCTGCTGATGGTAAAGCCACTTTAGCTAATTCTACTGTATCGAAGGCAGGACCGGTAAATGGATTATAGCCTGCATCTTCCAGTTCTGCTTGAAGGAATGATAGATCGAATTGGACGTTATGAGCAACAAAAACGCCATGATCCAGAAGCTCAAGTATTTTCGGTGCAATTTCATGAAAAGCAGGAGCGTCCTTGACCATTTCATCATTGATCCCCGTCAATTCCTCAATAAACGCAGGAATCGGTTTTCCAGGTGACACAAATGATGTGTATTGGTCAATGATCTTTCCGTTTTCTATAATAACCGCTGATAGTTGGATGATTTTTTCTCCCTTTTTAGGGGAATTTCCTGTTGTTTCAAGATCGATAACAACGAGTTTAAATGGGTACATGTTCTTCACTGCCTTTATATAGATCCTTCTTCATACTCTTATGATTTCTAAATAAGTGTACCATAAACAAAAAAGCAAGTCTCCTATTCACAAATTAGAAGACTTGCCTTGATTTCTTTTATAGTATTGTCGCTTCAGGTTCTGTTCCGATCATGTCAATGATACGGTTATTTTCTCCCATGATAGCTACTTTCGGGATATGATCATGGACCATTTCTTCAGCTACCAGTTTATACGATATGATGATGACAATATCACCTTTTTGCACAAGTCTTGCAGCTGCTCCATTTAAACATATGACGCCGCTTCCTCTTTCACCTGGAATAATATAAGTCTCCAGGCGGGCTCCATTGTTGTTGTTTACAATCTGAACCTTTTCATTCGCCATCATTCCGACTGCATCTAAAATATCCTGATCGATGGTAATGCTTCCTACATAATCCAAATTCGCTTCTGTTACAGTCGCTCTGTGGATTTTACCACTCATCATCGTTCTAAACATTTAAATCCTCCTCTGGTTCTACACTGATGATTATATTATCAATTAATCTGGCCTGTTGAAATTGAACTGCCAGAGCGACAATGATCTCACCCTGTAATCTGGACAGTTCCTTTAGCTCAGGATAGGAGTACACTTCCACATAATCGATTTTTCCCGAGGTATTTTCTTGAAGGTTCATTGAAATCATGGAAATAATCGAATCAGGGTCTCTCTCACCGGCAGCAATACGATTTTTTGCTTCTATCAGACTTTGATACAGTGAAGGAGCTTCCCTTCTTTCTTCTTTTGATAGATAAACATTTCTTGAACTTTTCGCCAATCCATCCTCTTCCCTGACGGTAGGCACCCTCACGATTTCCACCGGAAAGAAATAATCGCTTACTAACCCTTCCACTACTGCAATCTGCTGGGCATCCTTCAGTCCGAAATACGCTTTGGTCGGCTGAATAAGGTGAAACAATTTAGTCAATACGGTCACCACTCCGTCAAAATGACCTTCCCGTTTTCGTCCGCACAGTACTTCTACCCGCTCTATCACACTCAAGGTTACAGACTGTTTCCCATCATACATTTCTACTACTTCAGGAATAAAGAGTATATCAACCCCAACATTCTTTGCTAACACTGTATCTCTTTCAACATCACGAGGATAGCGGTCGAAGTCTTCATTCGGACCGAACTGCAGGGGGTTTACAAAGATACTCATCACGACAGCATCGTTGTTTTTCCTCGCTTCCTCCGCTAGAGTCATGTGCCCTTCATGAAGGTAACCCATTGTAGGGACAAACCCGATAGAGGCCCCTGAATTCTTAACTTGTTGTATCGAAGCTTGAAGATCTTGTATGTTCGTTATCACTTTCATTTTTTCATTCCACCATAGAGAGCATCCAATTCTTCATCCCGCATCGTAAAGGAATGGTCATCTGATGGGAAGCTCTTCCCTTTAACTTCATCTATATAGTTTTTTATGCTGCTATGAATGGTTTCTGATACGTTGCTGTATTGTTTAACAAACTTAGGCACACGATTCACCCCATATGTTACAAGGTCGTGGAACACTAATACCTGGCCATCTGCCTCACTGCCTGCACCAATACCAATCGTCGGAATCGTTAATGCTTCTGAAATCTCTTTGGCTATTTGTTTTGGCACACACTCTAACACAAGTGCAAAGGCACCTGCCTGTTCACATTTTATGGCATCATCGATCAACTTTTTGGCTGAGTCGGCTGTTTTCCCTTGTACTTTATATCCTCCAAGGACACCGACGGATTGAGGGGTTAAACCTAAATGAGCCATAACGGGTATGCCGGAACTTGTAAGGGAATGGATACGTTCAATCACATGATCTCCACCCTCTACCTTCACCCCATGTGCGCCTCCCTGTTGAAGGATCTGAGCAGCTGTTTTAAGAGTCTCATCCCTTGACAAATGGTAGGACATAAACGGCATATCAGTGACGATAAAGGTATCTTTCGCCCCTCTTTTTACGGCTTTCGTATGATGGATCATATCTTCAACTGTAACAGGTACCGTTGAGTCATAGCCCAATACAACCATTCCGAGGCTGTCACCTACAAGGATCACATCAATTCCCGCTTCTTCCGCTATCTTTGCACTTGGAAAATCATACGCTGTAAGCATGGAAATCTTTTCTCTCTTATTTTTCATCTTAAGAAAATCCGTTGTTTGTTTCATAGTGTCCTCCTTCTTTTCAGTCAGAGGTGACGAAACGAAATGAAAGCACTTTCATTACAGAAATAAAAAAACCTCCTGAATAAATGACAGAAGGATCATAAGTGTTTAATATCATTGTTTCGACCCTCTGTCCCAGTCCACAATGGATCAAGGCAGAAATTGTATTAAAGTTTTTAAAGCTGAACGTACTGGGGTGCAGTTCCAAGGATACTGCCCAATGAGATTATACCATAAAAAAACCGGGATTGAAGCATTGGAATTGCCTCCATCCCGGTTTAACTTAAATATTCACTTCAATATCTGCAGAATAAATCTGATGAATGGTCCCTGCTGAGTCTTCAATCTTCAGAACGCCTTCATCGGTTATTCCGAGTGCCCTTCCTTCAATCGTTCCATTGATCGTGCGGGCACGGATTTTCTTACCGATACTGATTGCATAACTCTCCCATAACAGCTTGACCGGAGTAAAGCCTTCCTTCATATACATAGAATATAGGGATTCGATCCGTTCTAACACCTTTTGAACAATTTCTGACCTAGATAAAGGTTCTCCTTGTTCAATGGCCAGTGAGGTGGCAATCTTCTGAAGTTCATCAGGAAAGTGTTCCTTCGTATGATTTACATTCATGCCGATCCCGATAATAATGGAATTTATCTTATCAGATTCAGCTTGCAGCTCCGTCAAAATCCCCGTCACTTTCTTTCCGTCAATAAGAATATCATTCGGCCATTTGATCTGAGGATGAAGGTCTGTTACTTCCTCGATGGCTTGAACGACGGCGACTGCAGTAATGAGGGTAAACTGCGGTGCCTTTTGGGGAGGAAGGAGGGGCTTTAAGATAAGACTCATCCAAATTCCCGTTCCCTTTGATGAGTGCCACTCTCTCATTAACCTGCCTCTTCCGGCAGTTTGTTCATCTGCAATGACCAATGTACCTTCTGATGCGCCGTCGCCGGCAAGTACATGAGCGATGCGTTGTGTACTTTGAACCGACTCCTCATAGTGGATCACTCTGCCTAACGTTTTCGTTTGTAATCCTAAGCGGATCTTACTTTCTGTCACACTATCAGGGGTTTCAATAATTCGATATCCTTTTTTTCTTACGGCTTCTAACACAAAACCCTCTTTGCGAAGTTCTTCAATATGCTTCCATATAGCCGTTCTTGAACAGCCTGCTATATCAGCCAGTGCTTGTCCGGATAAAAATTCCTGATTCGATTCAGATAATGCGTGAAGCAGTTTCTTCTTTATAGTCGATTGCATGTCTGTAGCCACCTCCTTATCGTTTCTTTATCATTATTGATTGTATTGGTTACAATCGCACATTCAATTTCAGCCAAAAGTTCCTTCATCCATGGACCACCTTTTTTGTTCGACCATGTCATTAAGTCATTTCCTGTTACATCCAGTTGTTGTCTCGATGTAATCGCTAAAGAATGATATTCTTCCTTCACGGTTTCTACAGAAGAAACGGGTTTGGATTCTAAGCATTCATAGACTTTCTCAATATTAATGGCTGCTTCCAGGCCGGCCCGATAAAGCAAGGGCTTAGACCATCCGGACTTCCTTCTTTCCTTTAAGATTCCAAGCTCCTTCGAACGTTCCCGTATCGTTTTCGTCGGAAGCCTCCAGCCTTTTAGAAACTCCTCTGTATCAATATTCCCGATATATGCTAATAGAAGTAACCATGTTTGGTCTTTATTTATATCTTCTAATCGAACAAGATTCGCTACATCATGAAGGGCTTCCTTCTGTTGAGTTAAATGAGGGAGTTCACGATATAGGTTGGTACGGACGAGAAGGGCAAGCGCCTCTCGTTTCCATTTACCTCCTAAAATTTTCTCGAACTCCATCGTTTTTCTTTCTACGGCTATATGCTCAAGAAGCCTTGAGTGCTCTTCTAACGCATTCAATGTATCAGGATCCACCTTGAAGCCTAATTGACTGACAAACCGCACTCCCCTCATCATACGAAGAGCATCTTCTGCAAACCGCAAGTCCGGTGACCCAACAGTGCGGATCACTCTATTATGTATGTCATTCATGCCCTTAAAGGGATCATATACTTTCCCATCAGCATCCATGGCCATACTATTCATCGTAAAGTCACGGCGCTCAAGATCCCCTTCTAAGGAGCGAATGAATTCTACCTTATCCGGCCTCCTAAAGTCCGCATATCCAGATTCAGTTCTGAATGTCGTGATTTCATATTCTCTTCCCTCATCTATTACCAGAATAGTCCCGTGTTCTATCCCGATATCAATTGTTCTCGGAAATATCCCCTTTAATTCTTGTGGATAGGCTGACGTTGCGATATCTACGTCATTAATCGGACGGCTCAGGAAGTGATCCCTGACAGATCCACCAACGAAATAGGCAACGAAGCCAGCCCTTTCAATCTTCTTTAAAACGGGTATTGCTTGTTGGAATATACTCGGTAACATATTTAACACCTGCTTTACTCGGATCTTTTCCTTCCGACTGTATCATGATAGTAGCTCTTTGTAGATCCGTTCATACTCTTCTACAATTTTGCTGGAATGAAACTTTGTTCGGGCCGTTTGTAGAGCATGTCCCGAAAGTTCTTTGTGAAGTGTTTCATCTTTAAGCAATAACAGAGACTTTTCTGCAACTTGAGCAACATTTCCGACTTCACATATAAAGCCGTTGTATCCATCCTCAATGACTTCAGGGATGCCCCCTACATTTGTACCGATGCTCGGCACACCGCATGCCATAGCCTCCAGGGCAACTAAACCGAAACTTTCTTTTTCTGAAAGCAGCAGTTTGATGTCACTAAGCGAATAAAGCTCCTCCAAGTTATCCTGTTTTCCAAGGAACAATACTTTATCTTCTAATCCGAGTTCTCCCACCTGCCTGCAAATAACCGTCATTTCAGGTCCGTCCCCAACAAGAAGGAGCTTTGCCGGGATCTCTTTTTGTATAAGGTTGAATGCAGCTACTACGTCTGTTACTCTTTTCACCCCACGAAAGTTGGAAACATGAATAATGACCTTTTCATTATCCTTAATCCCATATTCATTTCTAAGATGCTGAGAATCTACTGCTTTGTATACTCTTTCGTCTATGAAATTATAAACAGTATGAATGTCCTTATCCGGCTGTATCAAGTCATTGGTTTGTTTCACTAATGCGGCAGAAACCGCGGTCACCACGTCTGACTTTTCGATCCCAAATCGAATCGCTCCTGTTAAAGAAGGATCATAACCTAGTACGGTAATATCTGTGCCGTGCAGGGTGGTGACAATCTTTACATCTTTACCAGACATTTGTTTACCCAAAATGGCACAGACTGCATGTGGGATTGCATAATGTACATGAAGGATGTCCAGGTTTTCACGCTCAGTAATTTCTGCCATCTTATTCGCCAGTGCTATATCGTAAGGCGGGTATTGAAACACTGAATATTGACTCACTTCGACTTGATGAAAGTAAATGTTGTGATACATTTTATTCAACCGAAATGGAATACTCGAGGTAATAAAGTGAATTTCATGGCCTCTCTCTGCTAATAATTTCCCCAGTTCTGTAGCTACTACGCCAGAACCTCCAACAGTCGGGTAGCAGGTAATACCTATTTTCATTTTCATACCATTAATCTCCTAACAAATCTTGATGCAATATTAGGGTGTTATAAGAAAAGAATCCTTCTGCATAACGTAGGCCCGCTTCTTTCCCCATCATTCGCTCCCTTGCTTCTACCGCTTCTATGTATCCTTCCGTTAACGGAGTAGACACTCCTTCAGCCCCTTGAGTAAATTGGCTCGTATATGCCTCTAAGCTTCGAATCTTCGTTTGCATATAGGCCTCAACATTCACTACAAATTGAGGTTTGTGAAAGCCGTTGATTATATAAAAATACAGATTATCCGCTTTATGTGCCTGAGTTGTGGAATGGAATTTCCGAATTCCAGCTGAAAAAAAAGCTTCTTTGATCAATTGTGAAGCATTCCCATGATCAGGATGACGATCCTGATCGTAGGGAGCGAATATCACTTTCGGCTTGTACATTCTGATCACGTTAACCACTTTCTGAATGTTTTCATCAGTTATGTAAATTCCTCTATCAGGAACATCCAAGGTCTCCCTCTTGAAGGCACCTAATATATGTGCAGCTGACCTTGCTTCTTCTTTACGCAAAGAAACGGTTCCATTTGAAGAAAGCTCGGCTTCTGTGAGATCACAAATCACAATCTTCTTTCCTTCGGCCGCATATTTTGCAAGGGTGCCGCCCATACCGATCTCCACGTCATCGGCATGTGCTCCAAATGCGAGGATGTCTATTTGTTGATCCACTTTACTCCTCCTTATCCTTTACCACACTTCGCCACTCGATATCTCCTCTTTCAAGCCCTTTCACCAATACTTCTGCTGTTCCCATATTGGTAGCTAATGGGACTTGATACACATCACATAGTCTGATTAGTGCAGATACATCAGGTTCATGTGGCTGAGCAGTTAAAGGGTCTCTAAAAAACAGGACAAGATCCATATTATTATTGGCAATATAAGAACCTATCTCCTGGTCTCCCCCCAGTGGACCTGACCGGAATCGATGGACAGATAATCCCGTTTCTTCCCCGATTCTCTTTCCCGTTGTTCCAGTGGCAAAAAGAGCGTGTTCTTCAATTATTGACTTATATGCCAATACGAAACGAATAAGATCATCTTTTTTCTTATCATGAGCTATTAATGCGATATTCATAACACTCACCCTTTAATCTAGAATATTTTCCAGCCCGTACACAAGTGTATCCAGCTTCATGACCGTATCAACGGAAACTTTCACTCCAGACATGAAGCTTCCCCGGTTAAAAGAGTCATGACGGATCGTTAATGCCTGACCTTCCGCCCCTAGCATCACCTGTTGATGAGCAATTAATCCGGGCAGGCGGACACTATGGATATGCATGCCATCTACATTCGCCCCTCTTGCACCAGTATGCGTTTCCTTTTCATCAGGGTGCCCCTGCTGCTTCGATTCTCTCACTTCCCTGATCATTTCGGCTGTCTTAACGGCAGTCCCTGAAGGTGCATCCAGTTTTTGATCGTGATGTAATTCAATGATTTCGACATCATTGAAATACTTAGCTGCCATCTGGGAAAATTTCATCATAAGTACTGCACCAATCGCAAAATTGGGGGCAATGATACATCCCAATGACTTTGATTCTGCAAGGGTCTTAAGTTCATTTAATTCATCTGTAGAGAAACCTGTCGTTCCCACAACCGGTCTAACACCGTATTCAAGGGCCGTTTTCGTATGGTGATATCCCACTTCCGGAGTTGTTAAATCAATAAGCACATCTGGGGTTTGATCTTGGAAGCATGATTCAATATCCGCGTACACCGGTACATCTATATCTATTTCTTTCTTATAATCAATCACACTAATAAGCGTAAAATGTTCAGTATCCTTTACTAACTGAACCGCTTCTTTCCCCATTCTTCCTCTTGGTCCAGCAATAGTGACGTTAATTTGCTCCATCTTCATCCCCACTTTCAATTCTTGTCCAGCGATTCTTATCTCTTGTATTAAATTTATGCATCACACGATCGTGGGCCTCTTCCAGGCTGATATCCAAGGAGTTCGCAAGGCAGATGACCACAAACAATAAATCCCCGAGCTCTTCCTCTATCGTTTTTTCTTCCTCTGAATTCTTCTTAGGTTTTTCTCCATAATGATGATTCACTTCTCTCGCCAGTTCCCCAAGTTCTTCCGTGAGCCTCGCAATCATTGCCAATGGACTGAAATACCCTTCTTTAAATTGACTTATGTATTGGTCTACTTCTTTTTGTAATTGATCCATCGTTTTTTTATTTTCCATAAGAAGCCACACTCCTTCAGTATCTCCTATCATGTTAGCTAAATCCTTTCCGTTTGACAAATATTACGTTTGATTTATTAACTCTTCATTGCCAGTTTGTTTCTCTTCTTATATAATGTCTCTGTCAACGAGATAATACGAATAGAAGGAGGGAAACACACATGTTGGGTTTACGCTATAAAAATATATTATTCATCCTGTTGGGCTCAGCTATCTTCGCATTTGGACTTGTCCATTTTAATATCCAAAATAAATTGGCTGAAGGCGGATTTACCGGAATAACACTTATCCTTTATTTTTTATTTGACATTGATCCGTCTTACTCCAACCTGGCCTTAAATATCCCCCTATTTTTCTTAGGATGGAAGCTTCTCGGAAAGAAAGCTTTTTACTATACTGTACTCGGAACCGTCAGCCTCTCTGTATTTCTATGGATTTTCCAAAGATATCAAATGACGATCAACCTGGAAGGTGATCTGTTTCTTGCAGCCTTATTTGCAGGGGTATTTATCGGGGTTGGACTCGGGATTATTTTCAGATATGGCGGTACGACAGGTGGCGTTGATATCATCGCTCGACTCGCCCATAAGTACATAGGATGGAGCATGGGGAAAACGATGTTTATGTTTGACGCCGTTGTCATTGGAGTCTCTCTTATTACGTACCTGGAATACAGGGAAGCCATGTATACACTGGTAGCTGTATTCGTTGCGGCAAGGGTCATTGACTTTATGCAGGAAGGGGCATACTCAGCCAGGGGGGCTATGATCATTTCCGACAGCCATGAAGAAATAGCAAGTGTCATCAATGAAAAAATGGATCGGGGAGTAACTGTGCTCAGAGGACATGGTTCCTTCACGAAACAAAACAGGGAAGTGCTCTACTGTGTAGTCGGGAAAAATGAAATCGTCCGGCTGAAAAATATTATCACAAGCGTCGATCCACATGCATTCGTCTCCGTCACCGTTGTACATGACGTACTTGGCGAAGGGTTTACATTAGACGCAGACAAGAATCCTTTACATGACTAATATGGATTTTCAATATACAAAAAGAAGCTGGGCTCAAAACTAGAGTCCAGCTTCTTCTTTATTAATCAATCGTCACTATTCATCCCAGTAAAGATTAATACAAGTCTAAGTAATTCAATAACCGCAACTGCAGCAGCAGCTACATATGTCATCGCCGCGGCGTTCAATACTTTACGTGCATGTCGTTCTTCTTCATTCCGAATCAGCCCAAGTGAAACGATCTGATTCATCGCCCGGGAAGAAGCGTTGAATTCTACAGGAAGGGTGATTAATTGGAACACAACCCCCGCTGCCATCAGAATGATACCAAGTAGGAACATTCCAGTCATTTGAGTGAACATTCCGATCAGTAAGAAGATCCAGGACATATTGGAGCCTATGTTAGCGACTGGAACCAAAGCATGGCGGAACCGTAAAAATGCATAGCTTTCAGCATCTTGAATCGCATGTCCGACTTCATGGGCCGCCACAGCTGCTCCCGCTACAGAATGTCCGTGATAGTTATCAGGTGACAATGCAACCGCTTTGGTAATCGGATTGTAGTGGTCACTTAGAAAACCTCTGCCTTCCACGACCTTCACGTTGTGTAATCCATTGTCGTCGAGAATCCTCCTAGCCATCTCCCTGCCGGTCATACCTGAGGTGGTGGCCACTCTTGAATATTTCTTAAACGTACTCTTTACACGCATTTGAGCTCCGATTGGAATAAGAGCAATGAGTAAAAAGTAAATTAAAAATCCTGCCATTATCGCAATAACCTCCAGATGTTTAGATATCTAAATTTTATAGTGCTATAAAGATCCTGTCAATTTTTTTGACGCTCTGACTTTTTTGATTCCCCTTGTCCTTTATATTTTCTCCAACCTACATAAGATAATGTAGAGACAATGATACTGCCGGTTGATATGATCACCCACCAAAGGGAAGGATCTGCTTCATCCTCTTGTTTATTTTCAAACAGCTTCTCTAAGTCAGTTTCCAAGGATGTTAATTCGGTCATGGTTTCCGTACTTTCCAACACGTCTTGCCGGTAATGATCCAAGTAAGAAATCCTTGCGTCCAGGGCTTGAGCGCGTTCGATCGGAATATCTAATTTAATACTTGGTTGAATAATATTATATTTCGATAAAAACATATTCAATGTTGTATGGTATTCATCTACATCTCCATTTTCCGCTGCCGACTTCACTCCATTAAATGCTTCCATTATCGGGTCTTCCATTTCGACCCACAAAGGCTGATATTGACTGCTTAAAGCATCCATCACAAGGCGGAACTTTGTAACGGCGTTCACCTTCTGCTCCATGTCAGCGGAGGTTTGATTGATACTCTCCACTGCCAGATTATGTGAGATGGTGAGAATTCTAAGCTCATCCATTGAAAAAGACCGTTGGGCACTCAAAGACGCAAATTCATCAGAGAAATAAACCAGTAGATGTTTCGCTTCTTCGTATCTTCCAGCCTTTGTCATTTGCAAGGCCTGGTCTGCAACTTCATCAAGCTCGTTCATCGGAGACGTCGACTCTACTGCATTTAATGGGTGAGGTATTAAAATGAGAAAAAAGAAAAGCGCGATAAAGAATTGGATAAATTTCATACTTGTCCCCCCTAAAACTACTAGTAAAGTTTATGAAAGGGTGGACAAGAGTAGACCAAAAAAAGACTATGGGATAAGTTGAATATCCAAGCGTTTCGTTTTTTGTGTGAAGAAATAAGCGATAACGATTGAGACAATACTTAACCAGAAAGTGAAGTATCCAATTTGTTGTATGTACATATACAAACTTGAATAAACGGGATACTGCATATATACGTAATCGATGATGTCATTATGTACAGTCCATACGGCACCGACTATAATGTGCCAAATCCTCACTCGGTAAAAGGAAGAATACAATATCCCTTGTAAAGCCATTGCTCCATGTGACGCCATGAGCATATAGCCCTCCCAAGGTAAATTACCGGAAACCCACAGGGTCAACAAGTTCATTACCACAGCCCATATCCCGTATTTAAATAGCGTGATAATGGCTAACACTTCAAATAATGGCCAATTTCGATTCAGTAAAAATGCTATGAGAACAAAACAAAAAAACAGACTGGCTGTCGGGCTGTCGGGAACAAACACTAAAAATTGCGAGGGAGTATTTCGTAGTTGAGGGAGATACCATATATAACCGTATATGGTGCCAAACAAATTCACAATGAGAAGCAACCATATAAACGTTTTATTCTTCAAGATGGACATGATCCAGAGCATATATTTAATCCTCTCTTTCAAGTAGAAAAAAAGAGCCAACGTAAGCCGGCCCTTTTTCATTGTTTATTCTTTTAAACCAGAGATGAATTCAGCCAGTTTGTCCAGCTCTTCGTCTGATCCTTTAAATAACCCTGCAGGCATGCCTGGTGGTTTACCGTTTTTAGCAATATCCGCTACTTCTTCAGGTGAGAGGCCAGTTGCAACTAAAGAAGGTCCTGCTCCACCTTGCAGATTTTCACCATGACAGTTAATACAACCATTTTTCTGGTCTGCATAGATTTTATATCCTTCAGATTCTTTATCGATATCCACTTCAGCCTGGATCTTACCTTGTTCTTTCGCTGCTTCCCAGTCATGAGTCACAACTGATTCCCAAGTCAAGAAATATGTTGCTGCAAGTGCCAATAACATGAATCCTACTGCAAATGGGCGTTTAGTTGGGCGACGTTCAGGTCCTACGTCGATAAATGGAGCAAGTAAAAGCGCTCCAAATGCGATTCCAGGAATAACGAATGCTCCAATAACATTATAAGGTCCAGATGCATATGTGTATTTAAGTAATTGGTATAAGAATAAGAAATACCAGTCAGGTAATGGAATATATCCAGTATCTGTTGGATCGGCAACACGCTCTAACGGTGATGGATGAGCAACCGTTAAACATAGATAACCGATTAGGAAAACAGCTCCAACTAACCATTCTTTTAGTAAGAAGTTTGGCCAGAAAGCCTCTGTTTTTCCAGGGAACTCCGAATAATCTTTAGGAATATTCGGCTTTCTGCCTGCAGGTACACGTGAGTCCCCTACAAACTTCATCCCTTTTCCTCGATGCATAGCGTCCCCCTCCTTCTAATTTAAGGTTTATTAATTTATGTTCGTATCTTATAGTGGTCCTGAAATACCTTGCTTACGGATCATCAGGAAGTGAGCTCCCATTAGTCCAAGCAATGCTGCAGGCAGGAAGAATACATGAATAGCGAAGAATCTCGTTAGTGTTTGTGCACCAATGATAGAAGAATCTCCTGCGAGTAAGATCTTCACTTGCTCACCGATAAATGGTGTAGCAGCTGCGATTTCAATACCAACCTTCGTAGCGAATAGCGCTTTCATATCCCACGGTAATAAGTAACCAGTGAAACCAAGTCCTAACATTACGAAGAAAATAAGTACTCCAACAACCCAGTTCAATTCACGAGGTTTTTTGTATGCACCTTGGAAGAAGACACGTAGTGTATGTAAGAACATCATTACGATAACCAAACTAGCTCCCCAGTGATGCATTCCACGGACAATTTGTCCAAATGCAACTTCATTTTGCAGGTAATACACAGATTCCCAAGCGTTTTTAATATCTGGAACATAGTACATTGTCAGGAACATTCCAGATAAAATTTGAATTACGGTAACGAAGAATGTTAATCCACCAAAGCAGTAAACAAACGCTGAAAAGTGATGCGCCGGGTTTACATGTTCAGGTACTTCGTGATCCGCAATATCGCGCCACAAAGGCGTAATGTCCAAACGCTCGTCAACCCAATCATAGATTTTGTTCAGCACAGATTACGCCCCCTTACTTAACATATTTATTTGGTTCAGGTTGTCCAAGGTATAAAATACCGTCTTTTTCTTTTGTTGGATATACATCCAACGGTGCTGTCGGTGGTGTACCAGGAACATTTTTCCCGTTTTTCTCATACAGACCACCATGACAAGGGCAATAGAACTTGTTTGGGTTACTCTTGTCGCCCGCCCAGTTAACAGTACATCCAAGATGCTTACATACTGGTGAAAGAGCAACAACATTCCCCTCTTTGTTCTTATAAACCCATGCAGTTTGTGTTACTTCTGATGTGTACCACGCATCTTTTTGTTCATAAGAGAAATCGACACGTACTGGTTCATTTGTTAACTCTGAAACTTTTTGCTTTGTCGCTTTAAATTCTCCAGCAGCTGAAGTTTTTAATACTGGATCTACAGCAAATCGAACCATCGGCATTAACATTCCTGCCGCCATGAAACCGCCTACACCCGTAAGTGTATAGTTAAGGAATTGACGTCTAGATACACGATGTTTGCTCATCCTTTTCCCCCCTCTATCGTAAGGTAAGTCCATCGGACATATTTCGCACAAATATAAAACTAGGACATAACTATGATATATTAAACTCTATACAAGGTCAATAACTCTCTAATCTAAATGATGGACACAATGTGAAGTTTTTATGAATTTTTTTGCCATTTTTGTACAATCACATTTAAGAGCTGTTTCACTTGATCTTCCATGATGGAATGTTTGTACTGTTCATCTAAATGCTCAAGCGGTATAGAGGGCACCCAAATCAAGCGGTCATGCAATTCCCCCTCTACCTTTTTCCATTCGCTGTCCGATGTAAGAAAGAACGTATGCTTCACTCCGCTGGCACTTAATTCTTCTGCCCATTGGGTTAATCTTGAAACCTCATTTTCTCTGGAAGCAGACATAGTATACGTAAATGGAGGTGTCATGATCATCCTGCCTTTAAATTGTCTTTCAAGGTGAAAGGTAAGCAGCGTGATGAATTCGGATTGTGCTGCGGACGTCTTGATATCCTTTAGGAAATCAACAGGAACAATCGGAATGACGGCAGTATCTATGTATTCTTTTTCAGATTCAAAGACTTCAATATCTTTAACGTTCCAATTCATTGTAAAACCCTCGTTTCTTCTTTCATTTTCACTTCCCATCATATCACTTTATAACACTCGTTTAAAAGTGATTTCACTTTTTTAATAGTATGCTCCATAAACCTTCTTCCTATTTATCTGAACCTATAGAATGAGGCTCTTTTTCGAAAAGATTGTTGCTTTAAGTAATAAGGTATGCCTAGTCTCTGCCAATTTGTTTGTGCTGGATGGTGAGTGGAAGTGCTTCGCTTTCCGCGGACGTTCGGCCGAGCCTCCTCAGCTTAGCCGAACGGGGTCTCGGCACGACCGTACTTCCGCAGGAGTCTACGCACTTCCCCTCACCATCTGTAAGAAATTAACGTTACAGAGCTTAAAAGGGACAAAATCATTTTAAAAGATTGGTTGGTGTATTTTTAAATTTCTAATATCAAAATTCATGCTTATTTAGTTTATTGAAGCGGAAGATGCTCAACTCCAAATTTGAATTTTTCAATATTCGGAATGGTTTTTTGTGTTTTTCTATCTGGCATATGCAGACAAAATATCGAAGCACAGAGTGGATTGTAGCGGAAGGCATTTGACTCCTACGGGAAATAGAGGAAAGGTCGAGACCCCACAGACGGTACGTCGAGGAGGCTCGACTTCCTCCCCGGGGAATCTTGTGCCTGGAGCGAAAAGGAACGGTCCCTGTTTTCACACTAACACTTATGATAAAAATATTTTTTTGAAGTTTGCAAAGTCAGTGGTTGAGACCCCGCAAGCGAATAAAAAAGCTCGAATGAAGAGATGTACCTTTCTCTTCATTCGAGCTTTTAGCTTAAGCTATTCAATTCTTTGGTTAATTTCTTGAAGGATTTTTCATCACCGGTATCAAGAGCCTGATCTATGGCCTTTAGCAATCGATCACGTTGAAAGGTTTGCAAACTGTCTTTGAGGAATTGTTCGGCAACAATCCTGTCTTTTTCATTAATCAAAAGATACTTCGGCATAAAAGGGTTTTCTTCAAGTACTGCTGCAAATTGATAACTTGAATTTGCCTTACTGAAGTTCAATTGAATATAAATATCTTCGTCCTTATTTAAACGAATATCGTGAAATGACTTCTCCGCATCAGTTGTCATGATGTTCTCTTTATAGAATCGGAATGGCACATCCTCAACACAATGTGTGGACATTACAAGACCTCTTGGACAGTACTGAGATTCTTCAACAAAATGAACTTTTTTCATTAATTGATCATGACTCATCAGGTAATTCAGTATCCACACACATTCTCTTCTTTTTAATTGATATCGGTTTAAAAACCAGCGAATAAATTCTTTCTTCTCGTTGACAGAAACAGGGGTGGTCATGGTTTTCCCTCCTCTGCAGAATCTTTTTTAGTTTAGGTCCGTTTTCCTTTTGACATATAGCTTAAAAACGTTAGCAACTCTAAGGTGATCTCATGTTTACACACCAGCCAAATCCCTTTGTACCACCGACGTCGTTTCGTTTAGTCTTGTAATCTTTCAATCAGGTCCTGCCACTCGTCATTTGAAGGATCCATTTCAATCAGGTGTTTATATACTTCTACCGCTTCGCCTCTGAGTCCTTCTTCTACTAGAAATTGTCCGTACTCTAGTAAAAACTCTTGATGATTCTTAAAGTAAGTATATGCAATACGGTATTGTTTTAATGCATGATTAAATTGTTCAAGCCCCTCATAGGCCTTTGCCAGATCCCAGTTGATTTGAGGCTCTTCTTCCCCTTCAACCTTAAGCATCTGGGCGATCTCCAATACATCCTCAAACCGATCTTGCGTAAAGAACAATTTATTTATGACTAAAGCTGCTTCGACATAACCTGGATCTAAGGCTAAAGCTTCCCTAAAAAATGTCTCTGCCTCTTTTTCCAGCCCAAGCTTTAAGGAAATTTTCCCACCAAACAAATTCAGCTCCTTGTTGTATTCATCCTGTTTTACGCCCTCTTGAATGGTTTCCAGGCTTTCCTGCAGCTTTTCTTCATGTTCATAGGATCTGGCTAATAATAAATACACCGAATGATATTCAGGATCCAGCTCTTTAACCGAAATAAGCTTTTCTATGGCTTTTTCATAGAATCCAGCCTGATATGCAGTAACGGCATATCCGAATAGTGTATTGATTTCCAGGTGATCCTGAAGAGCTTTTTCGTAATGTGTCAATGCTTCTTCAAAGGCTCCCCCTACACTATAAGCTTCGGCTAACCTTTGATGGACATTGGTTCCACCCAGCTCAGTCGTGCCTTTCTGAATGAGGGCATGATAATGTCTTATCGCTTCCAGGAACCTGCCTGTTTCAGAGTATAATTCCCCCAGGCCGAAATCAATGACAGGCTCATCTGGTAATAACTTCTTGGCTTGTAAAAGCTTCTGTTCACTAACTTCAAATAAACCTTGCATTTGATACAGATCTGCCAAAAGGAGCAATGCTCTTGGATAGGTGGGGTCTTCTTCATCCAATTGTGCGAGTTTGTCTATCGCCTCTTCTTCATTATCCATCTCCACCATCACTTCTGCGAGCTCAATCAGGAGTTCTCCCTCTCCCGGGTAATACTCCAGCAGATTTTCATACAACTCTTTGGATTCCTCAAGAAACCCTAAATGGTGTAATTCTTCAGCCAGGCTGAATTTTTCTTCATGACTTCCAAACTTCAATGCTTGCTTATACTGTTTCTTTGCTTCGTCCAATTTCCCTTCTTCTAATGAAGATAACATTCGTTCAGCGTATGACATGGTCAATCCCTTTCTATAAAAAAGCTAAATAGTCTTTAAATAAAGTACCCGGGTGTTTGAATGACTAGTTCTTCACCAGCACCAGGATAATAATAGCCTCTATTATTTAAGTAAAAACATTTTCCTTTATTCATTGTACATTTTAGCACATGTTGGTCAGTTTTAAATGCAGAGGGCTCAGCACCAGTCTCACCTTCGATATTCATATAGAGGTTATAACTTATTTCTCCACCCACCAAAAAATTTCCTCTAAGGGGATATATTCCAATTTTCTTCAGTTCTTTAAGCCTCAATGGTTCTTTTTGCGGGATTTCATTTGAAAGATGAGGAATTTTCTCGTTTTCCATCGTATTTTGCCATATTTTAAGATGCTTCATTTTTGTTTTTATGTCTATATTTGTCGTAAAAAAAGGGACAAAAGTAATAGGATAATCATATAAAAATCCTTTGATCCATCCCCAGCGAATTTCCTTGAATAGATCTATTTCATCAATGTCAATCCAGACAACGGGAACCTTATGTCTTTTACACGACCGAATGACTGTAGGAGTAATAAGATTTGCAGATGTTTTTAACCCAATCGTGTAATCAAGAGGACTATTTAACAAGGAGGTTTTGCGTTCATTCCATTTAGCTAAGAATTCGTATTCGTACCCTAATGTAAATGCCGTCAGGACAGTAGTACAACCTTTGTGGATAAATTCATCCAGGTAATAATTCTTTATTGAAAGAAAATCAGTTCCTTCAGGCACCTCTAAGTCACACATTACATGTCCGGGGGTCATCATGAAAGATGAAACATCCATCCTCATGTACCGATAATAAGAAAACCTGTCTCTTATGGCCGATATTTTATCGTCTTTAACGAGTAAAGAAGTTTGAGTGACTTTGGAATCTTTAATCCAATTCGCATTTTCAATAATATACGTACTCAAATCACCATCACCTTCCTTTATAGACAAGCTATGAAAGAAGGGATGAAATCATGCTATGCATTCATATAAAAGGAGAGGTGTAAGGACTATAGTATAGTCCTTACACCTCCCTAAAGGAATTCACGTACATTATTTCTGTAAAAGTTTGTTTATATGCTCAAAGAAAGTTGGATACGAAATGTTCACTGCATCCGCACCTTCAAGATAGACGTCAGAATCTGTTATTAAAGAAGCGACAGCCAATGTCATTCCGATCCGATGATCTCCCCAGGAATGAACCTCACCACCGTGTAATGGCGTTTTCCCTTGAATGATCATGCCGTCCTCAGTACCCTGAATGTCAGCACCTAGATGTCCAAGCTCTTGTACGATGGCATCGATTCGATTAGTTTCCTTGACCTTTAATTCTTCTGCATCTTTAATGATGGTCCTACCCCTTGCCTGGGAAGCCAACAGGGCGATAACAGGGATTTCATCAATTAACGATGGGATCAGTTCTCCGCCAATTTCTATTCCTGTGAGATTTGAAGACTCCACCAGTATGTCACCTATCGGTTCTCCACTTTTTGAACTCTCCATTATTTCTATGGATGCCCCCATCTTTTTCATCACTTCAACAATTCCCACACGGGTTTCATTAAGGCCGACATTTTTCAGGAGCACTCGACTATTCGGTACAATCGCAGCAGCTACCATGAAGAAGGCTGCAGAGGAAATATCCCCGGGGACATAGACTTCAGTTCCTTTTAACACCTGACCGCCCTTTACCTTGATTGTATCTCCATGTCTTTCGATATGGCCACCAAATTCGATAATCATTTTCTCAGTGTGATTTCTTGTCTTTTCAGGTTCTTGAATTTCAGTAGTACCTTCTGCCTGAAGTCCTGCCAACAAGAGAGCAGACTTCACTTGTGCACTCGCTACAGGCAACGTGTATGTAATTCCTTTCAGGTCACCCCCGCGGATTGATAAAGGAGTATAGTTGCCTTCTGAACGACCGTCGATTTTAGTCCCGAACTCTTTTAATGGTTCTGTCACTCTTTTCATTGGGCGTTTAGCAATCGAGTCATCCCCAATAAGGATTGAATGAAAAGGCCTCCCTGCCAATATCCCCATAATAAGACGAGTAGTGGTACCCGAATTACCAACATCGAGTATGTCCTGTGGTTCTTTTAAATGATTCCAGCCACCGCCTGAAACGATCACTTCCCCATCACTTACTTGGATATCAACACCTAACTTACGGAAGCATTCGATTGTGCTTAAACAATCCTCACCCATAAGAAAATTATGTATAACGGTTATCCCTTCAGCAACCGAACCAAACATAACAGCCCGGTGTGAAATCGATTTATCCCCGGGAACATGCAGTTCTCCATTAAGACCTTTTTGGGGGTTTATTAATTTCTTTTTTCCTTCCATCCTTATCACCCTTTACCCTAAGAATAATTCATAATCCGTATTTTCTTTTAAGCAGTTTAATGCTCTTTCCCTATCTTCGAGTGTTTGAAAGCTGATGACTAATACTCCGTAAATATCTTCTCTCGTTTCCAGGATTCTTATGTTTGTTAAACTTATGTTTTCCCCGGCAAGGTAAGCAGTAACTTCAGAAATCACCCCTGGATAGTCAGGAACATCAACAAATAAGTCATAGAACGAAGGTATGGCCCCTTTTTCTAGGATTGGAAGATCATCGCGAAAAGTTTTCGCTTCTGTAAAGTAATCAAAGATTCCCTGGGAGTCCTTCTCTTCAATAATGGTGATGACTTCATCCATTTCTGATTTCCACTGTCTGAGAAGTGAAAGCAAAACAGCACTGTTCTGAAGCGTGATATCCTTCCACATCGTCGGGTTAGAAGAGGCAATCCGCGTAATGTCACGGAACCCTCCAGCAGCGAGCCTCCGCAAATAAGGATGCTGTACAGATGATTCTTTCGCTTGATGAACAAGAGATGCCGCTACAATATGTGGAAAATGACTGATCGTACCTGTTAGTTCATCGTGCTCCCTGGGTTCGACGATCAGAAATTTGGCATGCGTTCCTTTCAGCCATCCCTGAAGTTCTTCTACTTTTTGACCAGTAGCACCAGAACCTGGAGTCAGCATATAGAAAGCATTTTCAAATAAGATTTTTTTAGCTGCTGCTACACCGCTTTTGTGAGAACCTGCCATCGGGTGTCCACCAATGAACTGAATCCCTTTAGCAGTCAGTTCCTCGGAACACTTCATAATTTGTTCTTTTGTGCTCCCCGTATCGGTGATTATCGCCGTTTCTTTTAAAGCGAATGATTGAAACTGCGCAATAATCTTTTCAGTTTGAAAAACTGGTGTGGAAATGATGATGAGATCCGCTCTTTCAGCAACAGGTTGTAAAGATAGTGACATTTCATCGATAATTCCGAGTGACCTCGCCAATCTTAACTCTTTATGGTTAATATCATGTCCAATGATTGTAGCATCGGGGTGTTCACTCTTTATACAGAGTGCCAATGAGCCTCCGATTAATCCCATCCCGATGACCAATACTGTCCCTTTCATGATTGCCCCCCTCAGTTGATTTGAAAAAAGTCGGAATGGGCTCACATTTCGGAGCCGTTCCGACCATCCATTCCTTTTCACACTTGTTTTTGAAGGGCTAGAAATTCCTTCATTTTCTCAATAACCTCTTCATTTTGTTCATATGAGCCTACCGTTACCCGTACAGAATGAGGATATCCCAGAGCCTCTCCGGATCGTACAATGAATCCCTTACTCATCAAGAATTGAAACACATCATCACCGCTAACACCGAAATCGATTAACACGAAGTTTGCTTGTGATGGTATATAATGCAGGCTGCGTTCCTTGCAGAATTGGTAATACTGCTCCAGTCCTTTACGATTATGCTCCCTGCATTCTCTTATAAACTTCTGGTCTTCAACGGCTGCTGCTGCGGCTCCCTGCCCTAAAGCATTATTATTGAACGGTTCCCGGATTGGTTCTAATTTTCCTATCACATCTTCATTTGCAATTCCAAACCCTACTCGAAAGCCTGCTAATCCGTATGCCTTTGAAAAAGTACGTGTGATCAATAATTGAGGGTATGATTTTAATAATTCCAATGAATTATAGTAGTCCCCGGCCACCACATATTCATAATAAGCTTCATCCAATACGACTAACACATGCGCAGGAACAGCATCCAGGAAGGAGATGAGTTCCTCACTGCGAATATATTCCCCTGTTGGGTTATTCGGTGAGCAAAGCCAAACGACCGAGGTCGTTTCATCAATTTCAGCAAGCATCTTGGTTAATTGATGTCTGCCAGCTGAGTCAAGGGGAACTTCTCTTATTTCTGCTCCTTCAACAATGGCATTGTGCTTATACTGAGGGAAAGTCGGCGTAGCCATAACCGTGCTTTTATCACCGTCTAGTAATGCTCTTGAAATCATCTGAATCACTTCATCTGATCCATTCCCGAAAAGTAACTGTCCAGGGTCAACAGATAGCTGCTCTGCCACCTTCATTCGCAGTTCCTTTGCATAACCGTCGGGATAAATCGCATGTGAAACCGCGTTCGTCTTGAGAAAGGTTTCAACGTTCTTTGAACAGCCGAATGGATTTTCATTCGAAGCAAGCTTCACTACCTTGTCGAGATTGAATAGTTCTTTCACATCATCCATCGTTTTCCCCGGCTGGTATGCTTTAAGATTTTGAATCTGAGATCTCCACTTCATGCTTACCTTCCTTTCAATCGTTTTCATTCGAAATAGACGCGGTATCCTTCAAGTCAGGACGTAGGCTGACTGCATTTTTCATATAAATATGTTGGATGTCTTTCTGAGGTGTAGATGTATTTAAATGAATCATCACTCTAATACAATTCGGCAATGCATCAGGGAGATCCAACTCCTGCATACACATGACAGGAACATATTTCCAGTCTTCAATCCTTCTTAATGCTTTTGCCGGAAATACACTCCTGATGTCACTGGTGGCAGAAATAAATACAGATGCAACATCCTCTGCCATAATATCATTATGTAAAATCATTTCCCTTAAGAGACTTTCAGTTGAAAGGAGAACTTCCTTTTCATTGTCACAATCCGTTGTAGTGGCGCCTCGAACTCCCCTGATCATTCTTCCACTCTCCCTTTATTCCGGCTAATGAGCTCTATTTTTACTTACGTGATTCATTAAGACCAGATTTCTAATTAAACTCTCGAATAAATTGATCTGCCCGTCTTAAGTCCTCAACAGATACTTTCATCATCAATGGTTTCCCAATATCCTTCAATAAGACAAAAACAGGATTTCCATGTTGGGATTTCTTATCAAGTTTCATTCCTTCATATAAATTGTCAAAAGTGATATGAGATGGAATGTTCAGATTGTACCCAAGTGAAGCGACCCAATCAATAAATCCTTGTAGATCGAATGTAAGATCGCAGTATTGTTCACTAAGATAGAGAGCAAAAATCATCCCGATCATCACCGATTCACCATGCGTTCGATTTCCGTATCCACTGGCACTTTCAACGGCATGGCCATACGTATGCCCAAAATTTAAAAACGCCCGGATATTCGATTCTCTCTCGTCCTTCGCAACAATATTTCCTTTAACACGGATCCCTTTCATCAGACAATCGGTTAGAAATACATGATCCAACCGTTCCGGGGAATGAAAATTATCCATCAACTCCTGTAAAAAAGCTCGATCGGATAAAAAGGCGTGCTTAATCACTTCTGAGAATCCGGATAGAACTTCCGTTTTCGGTAAAGTCGTCATATAATCCAAATCAAAAAACACACCTTCAGGCTGATAAAATTGCCCTACCATGTTTTTGCCAAGGGGGTGGTTAATCGCTACCTTTCCTCCAACAGAACTATCATGTGCGAGAATCGTTGTAGGGACACCTATGAAGGGGATCCCCCTCATATAGGTGGAAGCCACGAAACCTGCAAGATCTCCAATGGCTCCGCCTCCGAAGGCTATCACCAGGGCACTACGATCGATATGATTTGCAAGACCGTGGGTGATGGCATCTTCATAAATAGCGAAACTTTTGGCCTGTTCTCCTTTGGGAGCAAGATAAGTCGTTACGTCATATGTTCGACTAAAAATCTCTGAAAAAGCTGTTCCATGAAGGTTGTAGACCTCTTTATCAGCGATGATCCACAATTTAGATACTTGCGGGAAGCTCTTTTTGATAAAAGAAACAATTTCATTCGTCATTTCCACTCCAATTTTCACGTCATACGTTTTGGAAGCAGTGTGAATGGTTATCTGTTTCATTCATTAATACTCCTTGGACTCTTGACGTTGTCTATTGATATCTTCATGGAGCTTATCGAATTGATCACTATGAAATTGTTCCACGATAGCAGAAGCAAGTTCCCACGCAACTACGGCTTCTGCCACTACGCTTGCAGCAGGTACGGCACAGCTATCGGACCTCTCGATACTTGCTTTAAACGGTTCCTTTGTTTCGATATCCACACTTTGTAATGGTTTATACAGGGTGGGAATAGGCTTCATGACCCCTTTAACCCGAATGGGCATTCCTGTCGTCATACCGCCTTCGAAGCCGCCTAGACGATTCGTTTTACGGTAATAACCATGTTCTTCACTCCAGGCAATCTCATCGTGAACTTCACTACCCGGTTTTCGAGCCATTTCAAATCCCAAGCCGAATTCGACCCCTTTGAATGCATTAATACTCATGACAGCCATGGCAATCTTCGCATCAAGCTTACGATCATAATGGACATAGCTCCCGACTCCTGAAGGCATCCCTTCAACGATGACCTCAACCACACCACCTATGGAATCTCCATTTTTCTTCGCTTCATCTATTAAGTCCATCATTTTCTGTGCAGCTTCTTTATCCAGGCACCGGACCGGAGAATCTTCAGTAATATCTCTAAGATCTTTTATAGAATCATAGTGTAGGTTCTCTGCTTTAATTCCACCAATTTCAAGAACATGACCGACAACCTCGATACCTAACAACTTTAATAACTTCTTCGCAACGGCACCTGCAGCCACTCTTACAGTGGTTTCCCTGGCTGATGACCTTTCTAACACATTCCTCAGGTCCCTATGTCCATATTTCATACCACCAACAAGGTCTGCATGTCCTGGTCTTGGCCTTGAAATCTTTCTCTTTACCTCTTCTTCTGCTCCAGGCTCCAGAGGTTCGATACCCATCACTTTCGTCCAGTGAGTCCAGTCTCTATTCTCCACAACCAGTCCTAAAGGAGATCCCAGAGTATATCCATGCCTCACTCCTCCAACGATCGATGCCTGATCTTTCTCGATTTGCATCCTCCGGCCACGGCCATAGCCTTTTTGCCTTCTTGCCAGGTTTTCATTGATATCCATAGCTTCTAATGGCATTCCTGCAGGCAGCCCTTCAATGATGGTCGTTAATTGTGGTCCATGTGATTCTCCAGATGTTAAGTACCTCATTTCACTTTCCCCCTTCAACTCGTTAAAGAATTATGTACCAATATAACATAGAATTCAGATCATTTCCTAGCCCTTAAGTTTAAAAAATTTTCTAAAAACCTCTCTAACACAGAAAAAAACGATGCGACCTAACATTTTTAACTTTTAAACTGTAGCATTCGCCAGAAGCAAGCGTACAGCCGTCCAGTAAATGCAGGATCGACATCGTAAATTTCAGATTTTTTTATAGAAGAATGTGTCTTCTGTCTCGAACCCGTATTGGGATGGGTTGAAAATTTGTTCGGTACTCCCGACAAAGAGTACACCGCCTGGTCTCAGTGATGCATTGAATTTTTTATATAATAGGTTTTTCGCTTCCTCAGTGAAATAAATTAACACATTTCTGCAAACAATCAAGTCGTATTTCCCCTCAAATGGGTCTGACAGCAGGTTCTGCTGCTTGAAAGTCACGTTTCTCCTGATCACTTCATTCAATTTGAACAAGGCGCCTTCCCGGGTGAAATAACGGGCTTTCATTGCGGAGGGGACCTCATTCAGTGATCGTTCAGGGTAGAGACCATTCCTTGCACGTTGAATGGCATTTTTATCGATATCAGTCGCGGTGATGGTCCGTCCAGAAAGAGTCATGTGTTCCGACAGCATCATGGCGATCGTGTACGGCTCTTCCCCCGTAGAACAAGCTGCACTCCAAACTTTAAGCGATTTGTTTTCGTGTAGAAGTCTGGGAAGGATTTTAGTCTCGAGAACTTCCCACCGTTTGTAGTTTCGATAAAATTCTGAAACATTGATCGTCATTCGATCAAGAAACTCTTCCATTTCTTCAGTGTCACGGTTCAGCTTACTGAAAAACTCTTGAAAGCTCCCGCAGCCTTTTTTTTCATACAAGGCCGTTAATCTCCTTTTCATTTGAGCTTCTTTGTAAAGGGAAAGATCGATACCCGTTTTTCTTTTTATCCCTTGAATAAATTCAAGATAATCATTTGACATAAGGAACCACTCACTTTGCTACATAAAAGGTATAAGACTATATGTATTATATCGAACGTCATTCAGAAAAGTTAAACACTATTCCATAAAAAAAGGCAAGTCGCCTTAACACGACTTGCCTAAAAACATTATGATATATCAGATATTAATAAACCCACTCGTTCATTAATTTAGAATACTCTACCAGTTCTTCCTCTTTGAAGAATAAGCCGATTTCTCTAACAGCGCTTTCAGCAGAGTCAGATCCGTGGATGATATTCTTTCCGACTGTCAAGCCGAAATCACCGCGGATTGTTCCAAGGGCAGCATCCTTAGGGTTTGTTGCTCCCATCATTCCACGAGCTGTCGAGATGACGTTTTCACCTTGCCAAACCATTGCAAATACTGGCCCAGAAGTGATAAAGTCAACAAGTTCTCCAAAGAATGGTCTTTCCTTGTGCTCTCCGTAATGCTCTTCAGCAAGCTCATTTGAGATGCTCATTAGCTTCGCCCCTACCAATTGAAAGCCCTTTTTTTCAAAACGTGATACGATATCACCGATTAACCCTCTTTGTACGCCGTCCGGCTTTACCATTAAAAATGTCTTTTCCATTTTCCCCACTCCTAAATATGTATGTATAGAAGTCCTAAGGACATCCCACGAAAATAGTAACACTGATTGGGGTTTTTGGCAACGTTTCCATTTTAAATTTTCTTAATATTTTCTCTTACCAATATAGTTTGCGATATTCTTCAAAGTTTTCTTCACGCGGTTGTATGGGAGATGATTCAGATCTTCCAACGCTCTGTCTAAGTACATTCTGCTAAGCTGATGGGATCGATCTATGGCATCGGTCGCCAAGATGGACGAAATGATATCTTTCATCTCTTCAGGAGAAGTATATTCAGTCACTCTTTCTATCTTCGTTTTAAGAGCAGGGTTTTCCATTGCATATAAAATCGGAAGGGTGATATTACCTTGCCACAAGTCACTGCCTGCAGGCTTACCCAGTTCTTCCTCACTTGCTGTCAGGTCTAATATATCATCTGTAATTTGAAAGCTCATCCCAACATTATACCCAAACCGGTATAATCGTCGATGTATTTCTTCAGGTGCCCCGGAAGAAATGGCACCGATCTGGCAGCTTACAGCAATTAGCAGGGCTGTTTTCCGCTTGATTCTTAGAAGATAATCCCTCAGATTTTGGTCAAATCGATATTTATCTTTTATTTGAGCGATTTCACCTTTACATACTTCAACAATGGTGTGAGAAAGTATTTGATGTGCTTCAGGGGCTTTAATATTCGTCATATACTCGAGAGCTCGTGCAAAGATGTAATCTCCGGTGTACATGGCAATACGATTGTCCCATTGAGCTTTAATCGTTGGCTTTCCTCTTCTTAACTCTGCATCATCGATCACGTCATCGTGAACAAGGGATGCCATATGAATTAACTCCAAAGCCACTGCTACATTTTTCACAATGTTAATATCATATTGTCCGTATTTTGCAGAGAGCAAGACAAAAACAGGACGGATTCTTTTACCACCTGCTTGTAGTAGGTGAAGGGACGCCTCTTGTAAAAGTTGTGATTCTGACTCAATCGCAACTTCCAGTTCCTTTTCAATTTCATCAATATCCGTTTTTAAAAACGAATACATCCTGTTTAGCTTCATAGTTTATCCACCTAATTTACAAATTTCTTACTTTCTGCCTGAATGCATGGCAGCCACTCCGCCACTATATGGTTTTACATGTATATCTTTAAAGCCGGCTTCTTCAAACATTTTCGCAAGCTCCTTCATCCCTGGGAAATCTCTAGCTGACTCCTGAAGCCATGAATATTCATTAAAGCTCTTGGCAAAGATTTTTCCGAACAGTGGCATCACGAAACGAAAGTATGCATAATACATCTGTTTGAATCCGAGCATGGTAGGTTGGGAGGTTTCAAGGCAAACAGCCATCCCTCCTGGTTTCACCACACGATTCATTTCTTTTAAGACGTGGAGGTAGTCAGGAACATTCCGTAAGCCAAAGCCAATCGTGACATAATCAAAGGTATTATCGTCAAAAGGCAGCTCCATTGCATTTCCATGGATCAATTCAATGTTATCCAAGGGGGATTTTTTCACTTTCTCTTCTCCAATTGACAGCATATTTTGGCTGAAATCCAGCCCTACTACATGGCCCGTTTCTCCGACTTTTTCTCCTATCGCTAACGTCCAATCCGCAGTTCCGCAGCATACGTCCAGCGCCTTTGTGCCTGGCTTCACATCCATATGCTTCATGGTATCTTTTCTCCACTTTTTATGCTGTTGGAAACTGATTACCGAATTCATCTTATCATAATTCGAGTATATTTTTTCAAATACTCCGTGGACTTTTTGTTCTTTGGACTGCTGCATTTCGATTTACCCTTCTTCCGCATATAGTTTGGTCATAGGTTCAGGCTCAGCATAAGGTAATAACTCTACAATCAGCTTTTTAAAATATGGTGTTACCGGTTCTATGTTCTCTAACTGAGTTTGAATGGTTTTCTTCGTAGAGGAAATTAATTTATCCACACTTGAAAGCAAATGTCTGGACTCTTCTTTCGTTAGCTTTAAAGATGGTGTTTCACTGGCCGATTCGAACGTTAAAGTCGACAACGCTTTTATAAAACTCGTATTCTGCGAGTGCTCTATACAAATTCTCTCTTGAACGAGCTTCTTGTATAAAAGGGCTTGCTCAACAATCCGGATCCATTTGTCATCTTCAAAAAAACGAAAGAATTTTGAAACGATCGCTGATTCTCTTGTCTTTAAGCTTGACATTAGCCCATCCAGGTTTTGATGTTCCTCTTTATATATGGATATTTTGCTTTCGTTGATTTCTTTAATCGCCTTGGCTAATACTGCGATAAGGTCCACATCATCTGTGTCGGCAAGGATTTTATAGTAAAGGCTGCTGAAGTATACTCCTGCAAGTACCGTAAGCTGCCTCTCTTTCAATGGATCAAGCTCAGAGATTGTAACCTTTTCATGGGTATCAAGGGCTATCTGCAATAACATGGCAGTCGAAATCCACTGTACAACTTCTTTGTTCAACGTCCGTCCCTCATTGACAAAAGGAAGGAGCAAGAAATAAATCCGATCCCGATCAATATAAGGTTGATCGATATATTCCTTTAAGTAAGAGTGATGCAACTGCTCTTCTATGTATTGATGAATGATATTCGCTTGATGGTTACAATCAATGAATTTCATACCCTTTAATCCCCATTTCTACTATGTATCGGTCTAAAAATTTCAGCAATAGATATTATACCATAAAATCCTCAACAATAGGGAATCAGTCTTGCCCCCATATCTAGCTTTAGTATAACAAAGGGGACGACTAAGAAGTTCAGCTATTCATAGTCAGTCCCACCTGTATCTTCTCTGGAACGGAAATTCTCAGAGTATTATTTCTTGTTATCACTTTCGACTTCGCCGTAGCTTGTAACGATTGTTGCTTTTCCTCTAACTTTAATCGCAGATGTATGGTCTGTAAATTGAGCAATCATGACTTCACCTTTATCAAGCTTTTCTGAATGATGAAATCGGGTATCTGTCCCTCTTGTCAGCCCGATCACGTTCACACCATCTTCAATCGCCTTAATCACAATATAATCATTTGAATTCATCCTTGGCTCACTCCTAATTCTTTATAAAAGAAAGAACTTCGCTTCGTGCTTGAGAGTCTTCTTTAAACGAGCCTCTTACCGCAGTCGTCACTGTACTTGAACCAGGCTTCTTTACACCTCTCATTGTCATGCACATATGCTCAGCTTCAACCACTACCATTGCACCATAAGGCTCAAGGGTTTCCATGATCGTATCAGCCACTGTGGAGGTGATTCTTTCTTGCAGCTGAGGTCGTTTAGCAACAGATTCAACTGCCCTTGCCAGTTTACTAAGTCCAGCCACTCTTCCGTTTCTAGGAATATATGCTACATGAGCTTTTCCGTAGAAAGGTACCAAGTGGTGTTCACACATCGAATAGAATGGAATATCCTTCACAAGCACCAATTCCTCATGCTCTTCACTGAATATGGTTTCAAAGTATTCTTTCGGATCGTGACCGATCCCCGAAAATACTTCTGCATACATCTTCGCCACACGTTTTGGTGTGTCTAATAAACCTTCTCTATTAGGATTCTCTCCAATAGCTTCTAATATTAATCGAACTGCTTCTTCTATTTGGCCATGATTGACTTGTGCCATTATGTTGTCCTCCTAAAATAACTTAAAGAAATAGTAACATTGTTAATATTAGCACAAGCCTATAATGTCATCAAAGACTAGTGCTTTAGAAGTTTTATAATAATATAAAACTTCCTTTAAAGGAATAAAACTTCGTACATATTTTAAGAAGAAACAACCATACTATAAATGAATAGCAAAAAAGGCCGCATAAATATGCGACCTTTTCTTTACGCTCAAAGTATGTAATTATTTTACAGCTTCTTTAAGCGCTTTACCTGGTTTAAAAGCAGGTACTTTGCTAGCTGAGATTTCGATCTCTTCACCTGTTTGTGGGTTGCGACCTTTACGGGCTGCACGCTCACGTACTTCGAAGTTACCGAATCCGATTAATTGTACTTTATCACCGTTTGCAAGTGAATTTTGAATTGTATCGAAAACAGCGTCAACCGCTTTAGTAGCGTCCTTCTTAGATAGCTCAGCAGCTTCTGCAACAGCATTGATTAGTTCTGTCTTATTCATGCCATTCACCTCCTCCCAAGGAAATGTCTCAGTCATGATTCATTTACTTTAATATCATTAGTAAACAACTTTAGCGAATTCTATACATAAAGTGTAGAAAAAACGCTTGAAAACGTTGCTGAATCAATATTCAACAACAATTCTGTTAAAAGATTATCACAATAGATTAACCTTAGCAAGAACAAATCAAGAAATAATGGGAATCTTTTCTTATTTGAAACACAAATGTAATAGAATCCCCTCAAAGCCCTTTATTCTTGAACTCTATTCAACCTATCACTTCTTTTCGATGACTGCAACTTATACCTCCATCGCCAGGTACTCTATCTTACTTCCCAACCTTGGAATTCCTTAAACATCGACAACCTATTTTTATCTGTGATGAATATCCACAGTGATGTATGGGTTCTATTACAAAAACCTATATATATCAAGGTTTCATAGCCTTCCACAGTGTTTTCAAACTCTATTCGCCCCAGCTATAAATTTATAAATATACAAGAGGGAAATCTGCAAAATAATGTAGGTATTTCCTAAGAAAAATTCAGATCTGTTTGATAAAAATAAATGATTTTAAATAAACCAAACAAAAAAAGACCCTCCTAAGAAGGTCCAAAGACATTTATAATATGATGGCGATCAATCCACCTGATCCCTCGTTGATGATTCTTTCCAACGTATCTTTGAGTTTATATCTTGCATTCTCAGGCATTAGGGAAAGTTTCGCTTGGATTCCCTCTCTTACAATGGAACTTAAGCTTCTGCCGAAGATATCGGAATTCCAGATGGAGAGCGGGTCATCTTCGAAATCCTGCATTAAATAGCGCACTAGTTCTTCGCTCTGTTTTTCTGTACCGATAATTGGTTCGAACTTGGATTGTACATCCACTTTGATCATGTGGATGGATGGTGCCACTGCTTTCAAACTGACTCCGAATCTGGAACCCTGTCTGATGATTTCCGGTTCATCCAGACTCATATCATTTAACGAAGGTGCTGCGATGCCATACCCCGTCTGCTTCACCATTCTCAATGCATCTGAAATCTGGTCGTATTCCGCTTTTGCATGAGCGAAGTCCTGCATTAACTCCAGGAGATGATCTTTCCCGCGAATTTCCACCCCTACAATCTCCTTCAGTACTTCATCATACAGTTCGTCAGGGGCGTACAGGTCAATTTCTGCAATCCCTTGCCCCATATCAATGCCGGCAAGTCCTGCCCGTTCAATATGGTCAAATTCACTGAAGTAATGAACCACACGATCCACATCCCGCAGCCGTTTAATATCCTTAACAGTTTCTTTGACGGCTTCCTGATAGTTCTGTCTTAGCCAGTGCTCTTCTTTCAGAACCATTACCCAGCTTGGAAGATTAACATTCACTTCAAGTACCGGGAATTCGAATAGTGCTTCTCTCAGCACGTTGAGGACGTCTGAGTCTCTCATGCTCTCTACACTCATGGCTAGAACCGGGATGTCATACTTATCTTGAAGTTTCACTCTTAGGTCTTCTGTCTCAGGAGCATGAGGTCTCGCCGAGTTGATGACCATGATAAATGGTTTACCTACTTCTTTCAGTTCCTCAATGACTCTCTCTTCCGCTTGGATGTAATCGCCTCTGCCAATTTCACCGATGGAACCGTCGGTTGTCACCACAACTCCGATCGTGGAGTGTTCCTGGATGACTTTACGCGTACCGATCTCGGCCGCTTCATGGAATGGAATAGGTTCTTCATACCATGGTGTATTGATCATTCTAGGCCCATTTTCATCTTCATATCCTTTAGCACCCGGTACCGTATATCCCACACAATCTACCAATCTAATATTCACTTCGAGGCCTTCATCGACATGAACAGAGATGGCTTGATTCGGAACAAACTTCGGTTCAGTCGTCATGATGGTCCTGCCTGCCGCACTTTGAGGTAACTCATCCTGCGCTCTTGCTCGTTCTGATTCACTTGCGATGTTAGGAAGGACGACAAGTTCCATGAACTTCTTGATGAATGTTGATTTTCCTGTTCTAACTGCTCCTACCACACCTAAATAGATATCTCCGCCTGTTCTTTCGGCAATGTCCTTAAATAGATCGACTCTTTCCAAGAGATTCCCTCCCATCTTATATTCCAGGGATGTTTCATCCGTGTATTCTGTCTCACATTCTATATTTATGATGTTGTCCCAATGACTTATGACTATTAATATGCTTTTTTTCCCCCCTTATGATTAAAAGTATAAAAATTTATTATGTCTTTAGCATTTATGATCATTAGTTTTGATGAAATTTCCCTATAAAGGATGACATAAAAATAATAACCCTTCCCTTACAATATATTTTGCAAGGAAAGGGTTATGCCTATTTTGTCATAAAGACAGGATCGTTATTTTCATCCACCGTATAAGGTAAAGAATAAGCTGGAACAAAAAAAGTGTCCTCGACTAGTAAATTCCGGATATCTGTACCGGGTTCCAGTTCTTTATCAGTCGATTTGATCTGTTCAAATAAGTCCATTGAGTAATCTACAAATATGTCACCGTCACCATTTATGACAAGGGGTAGATTCTTGTTTGAGTATGGGCTATGTACGTACACTTCACCATCATACCCCAGTTCTTTATAATTTAATGTATATACATTATTGGCTACTTCCTCTTTAAATGGCGGGTAACCTTGAGCTTCTATTCTGATTTTCAATTCCCTTATTTGTTCCGCCAACCGTAGATCAAAAATCTTGACTTGAGGATCTTCCTCCACGTCAGTCAAAACATATTGAAAAATCCCACCGTTTTCAAAAGCATTCCCTGGAATCTCTGCTAAGTACTGAGGTGAAAGCTTTCTGAAATCAATCGGATACTTCTGATAAATGGGTGTATCCTGGTCTCGGGTCTTAATTGGAAGCAACCCATTATTGTCCTTCTGATAGGTTACGACCGCATCTTGTACAGCTTTCACCTGCGTTTCATAAGGGATCTGATTCTGACTAAGCTTTTCCTCAGGGTACATACATCCAGAAAGAATACTCATAGTTAAAATAAGAAGAAATGCAATTAAACCTAAGCGTTTCAATCCAAAAACGTCCTTTCAATCGGACAGCAACCTAATTGGTCGGTCCACTAAATACAATATAGATCATCATAAGTCCACCGGCAATCATCATTATATATGCCATGAATGCTGTAATAAAGCGCAAGAATTTCTGTTTGATCTTATACCTGCTAAAATAGATCGTTAATATGGCAAAAAACATGAATCCCATCGATGCAAACGAAATCCACATCTTCATCATTGAATCCAACATACATCCCTCCTGTTATCGAATGTATTATATCATAAGATTTTTACAAAAGAATAGAAAAGAATCGTTGTTCAAGAATCTGTTACAAACCTCAAGATGTACCTTTACGGACTTCCCCTCGGGAGAGATTATCAAAAAAAAGAGCTTCCCAAGTATTTAAACATCATTTGAATGATGTCAAAATACTTGAGCTGCTCTATACAAAGCGAGACCTACCCATCCATAGGCAAAGCTGTATATATTCATGACAGTGTATGCATCAGGGGCGCACTTCGCATCCTCGAATGCCTATTCTTCCAAGATTAATTCATTGTTTCGAAAGATTCATTAGTGAAAGTTGTGATGCATTCTACCGTAAATGAATCAACTTAATTTAATCGCTCACCAAGAATGTTCACGAGGTCTTCCATCTCGTTTGTCTTTACACGTCCCATTAAGTGGTCTACCGCTTCTTTCGCTTCTACTTTATTGAATAGCACATCATACAAAGCGTCGGTAATGGGCATATTCACTTCATACTTGTCTGCTAACTGATGAGCAGCTTTCGTTGTGCGTACGCCCTCAACGACCATCCCCATATTGTCCAGGACCTCATCAAGGTTATGACCTTTACCAAGCATATTTCCCGCTCTCCAGTTTCTTGAATGTACACTTGTACATGTAACGATCAGATCACCGATGCCTGTTAAACCAGAAAATGTTAATGGGTTTGCTCCCATCTTGGTTCCCAAACGGGCTATTTCTGCAAGACCCCTCGTTATAAGCGCGGCTTTTGCATTATCTCCATAACCCAATCCGTCTGTAATTCCGGCTGCAAGGGCTATGATATTCTTTAAGGCTCCACCGATCTCAACCCCCAGCATATCGGGATTCGTATATACACGGAAATTCATGTTCATGAATAAGTCCTGAATCTCTTCTGCAGCCTTCATATCCTTAGAGGATACGGTCACAGTCGTTGGGTGCCTCAGACTCACTTCTTCAGCGTGACTAGGTCCGGACAATACCACCACTGTATGTAAGTTATCAGGTTTCATTTCATCTTCAATCATTTCTGAAATTCTCAGAAGTGAATCAGGTTCAATCCCCTTACTCACATGAACAACGGTTAATGGTGCACGTTGAACCTCTTGAATTTGACCCAATACTCCGCGGATCGCTTTCGTCGGTACAGCCAGAATGATTGTATCAACGCCATCTAAAGACTCACCAAGATCATGATAACCCTTGATGGTTTCCGGGAGCTTGACCTCTTTCAGGTACTTTTCGTTGGTATGTTGAGTATTAATTTCATCAATCTGCTCTTTTTTGTGTCCCCATAGTCTTACTTCCAGTCCATTATCAGCCAATACCATCGCAAGTGCCGTCCCCCAGCTTCCTGCGCCAACAACCGTTATATTCTTTGAACTTTTCATTTTTACACCCACCTTATTATTTTCTTGCGCGAGCAATAATACGAATAGGAGTTCCTTCAAATCCAAATGCATCACGTATTCTATTTTCCAAGAATCGTTCGTATGAGAAGTGCATTAATTCCGGATCATTCACAAATACCACGAATGTTGGCGGCTTCACAGCCACTTGAGTCGCGTAGTAGATTCTGAGTCGCTTCCCATTATCTGTAGGAGTCGGATTCATTGCTACTGCATCCATGACCACTTCATTCAACACGCTCGATTGAACTCGCAGGGCATGATTTTCACTTGCCATATTGATGATCGGCAGTAATGTATGAATGCGCTTCTTTGTTTTGGCAGATAGAAAAACGATCGGAGCATAATCAAGGAATTGAAAATGTTCGCGGATATTCTTTTCCCATTTGTTCATGGTTTTCTCGTCTTTATCAACGGCGTCCCATTTGTTCACAACGATTACGATTGCTCGACCTGCATCATGTGCATACCCGGCAATTTTTTTATCTTGCTCGATAATCCCTTCTTCTCCATCAATGACAGATAAGACGACATCGGAACGTTCAATCGCTCTAAGAGCTCTTAACACACTGTATTTTTCAGTGGTCTCATACACTTTACCTTTTTTCCTCATGCCTGCAGTATCAATGATGACATAATCCTGTCCATCATACGTGTAAGAGGAATCAATGGCATCCCGCGTCGTTCCTGCAACATTACTCACAATCACACGCTCTTCTCCTAATAAGGCGTTAACCAGGGAGGATTTCCCGACATTCGGTCGACCAATTAATGAAAATTTGATCACATCTTCTGCATAGTCCTCTTCTTCCTCTTGGTTAAAGTGTTTCACAACATCATCAAGTAGGTCTCCTAACCCAAGACCATGAGAACCTGAAATTGGATATGGTTCCCCAAATCCAAGGGAGTAAAAATCATAAATCATTTCCCTCATTTCTGGGTTATCAATTTTATTAATACCCAGTACGACCGGTTTCTTAGAGCGATAAAGGATTTTGGCTACAATTTCATCTGCAGCTGTCACACCTTCACGGCCATTCGTCAAAAAGACAATCACATCTGCCTCATCAATGGCAATTTCAGCCTGCTGCCTGATTTGATCTAGGAATGGTTCATTCCCAAGTTCAATCCCACCTGTATCTATAATGTTAAATTCATGAGTCAGCCACTCAGCAGAACTATATATACGGTCTCTTGTTACACCAGGCACATCTTCAACAATGGAGATTCTTTCACCAACAATTCTATTAAAGATCGTGGACTTCCCAACGTTTGGACGCCCTACGATTGCTACTACTGGTTTTGTCACGTTATTCACCCTTTCTGTAAGAAGGTTGTCCTATTCTTACATTTCCTCTTTTTATACCTTTTCAATCATCAATCGGAGTTATGCATAAGAAGGACCGGCCCTTAAGGTATTGTTTCCTTATGGGACAGTCCCCCCTAACTTAACTATTTTATCAATAAAAGAATAAACTAGCAATCAATGTTTTACAATGATAAATAGTCCTTCATCCAGTTCATGGGCAATGCCATCGAGAATCGCCTCTAAATTCGCACAGATCTTTTGCAATTCCTCATCTGTTTTACAATAAAAGACGCTTGTTCCACTTGGAACTTTTTCAGGTGATGTCGTAACCGTCGCGAGAATAAACTTTTGGATCGTTGTACTCATTCTAATTTACCACCCTCCTGATTCGCTTTCGATTCTGACGGCATTCTTATCGCATTTTCCAATGTCGGCACCTGTCCAAGAATGGCAATGGCTTTCTCTACATCCTTTCGCTGCGGAAGGACGAAGACACCTATTCGACCATCGTCTAAATCCCTCTTGGCCAGTGGCGTCAATGCGGGAGTTCCTGAATCTTTAAATATCCCCAACGAAGTAGACATATCATGAAGAATGGCCTGCCTTTGACCAAGGTTCGCTACCGTAGATCTGGCATCGAATGATTTGGGAGAAAGGACAAACCCCATTCCATACTTTAAAATTTCTTCTTGTCTTACCTTTAATCCAATATTCATGATGTAAATATTATCAACGTAAAGTCCGGCCCCATCAAAATGAGGCTTCACATATTCAATAGTTACGATATCCTTCAATCTGCCTCCAGCCATTAGTTTATGTGCAATCACCATACATATCGCACTGATCACCAGCGCTACATAGAAGTTAAAGACAATATAAGCTAAAGTGGCTAAGAGAGACGTGAAAATGACCAAATAATTACGGCTTTCAAATGCTACGGCAATCCCTTCGATGTATGTAGCCCCTCTAGGGACAAGTTCATATGCATCTAGCTCTGTCAATGTGTTCCTCTCCATATTTCGCACATCCCGAAATTGAGACGCAGCAACGGTTAAGAAAGTAATCGCCGTGAAGTTCTCCTCTAGTAAAGCAGGAATCGCGATGGTGCCTAAACCAGCAGCAATAAATCCAAGAGCAATATGTATAATCTTCCCATGCAAATAAGTGGGATATTGGCGATAGTCTGTACGCAGCATATAGATTCTGGTTAATGTCCCAACTACTACTCCGAAGATGACAGGATACACATACTCATTCATAGATTTTTCATTTCCCCTTTGTTTGTTTGAACTTTGATGTTGAATAACTGATTTATTTCTTCAAATAACTTAACAGCTAATAGAATTCCAATGGAAATAGCCAGGACATCGAGGTAAACAGGTCCACCGATGGGATATAAAAATCCTACATTATTTAATGGGATACTCATAAACACTTCCCCCACTATACTGCTCCCGGCAACAGCGATCATCCGGAACATATACGAAGACGAGCTATAGAAGAAAATACTCAGGAGAGAAAGCGATAGAGCCATTATTAGGTTTCGATCAATGAACAATAGAACAGGATCATATATAGCCACTAACCCAATGCCCGCATAAAGCATCCCCATCGCCAGAATCGCTACAAGCATATATAATTTTTCTTTCAAACTATAAATTCTTATGTAAAGGATACAAATAAGTCCTAAAACAAAAACCGGTACCGCAACCTCCACAGAACCTACTTTCAAACCATACGGAAAGACGCATAATAACACTAAACAAATGAAGGAATAATGGAAACGATATGGGTGTGCCTTATTCATCATAAACGTCGTAAAAATCCAAATTCCCCAAATCAGCCATAAATACAGAATCCCATCCACAATACTCACTCCCTCCTATTATCTACATTATGGAAAATCTTTATGTATCTCATTCATGTATGAATCATTTTTTCAAAGAAAAAATAAGAAAGGGAGGTGTTTATGATGGGTAAAGATCGTCAAGAAAAGAAACTAAAACAAAGCAAACGAGTCGAATCAGACAGAGACCAGGCCCTGCACTACAACGGAGCAACAAGCCTGCAAGGACCGGAAGAAGCCAAAAAGGGACAGAGATAACAAGAAAAGCGGAAGGGGCTCGCACTGGGGCGACAAGCATAAGGCGAGTCACCCGGAAAGGCGTCCTTTGCCTTTATGGGTGACTTGGCTTATGACCTCGAGACCCAAGCCCCTGTAGCTGGACATCAAGAAAAGCGAAGGCGGCTTGGGTAGAGGCGACAAGCATATTTGGCTGGATGTCTTGTAAACAAACTATAATTCAGCCGTTTTATGGGTTAATTCTGCCACTTTACAAAAATACCCGAAAAAGCAACAACTAAAATCAAGCAACAAAAAAAGAACGAATTCTCAAAAGAGAATTCGTTCTTTTTACTTATTAAACGTTCTATTGCTATAACTTCCTGGATTCAATCCTCTAACGTCCAGCCAATGAAACACGTCGCCTGATAAAACGAGTGGAACTCTGTGAAGATCTTCTAAACGCCTGCACCCCAGCGCACTCATCAGGAATTTAATATCCGTATGAATTTGATTCACTTCTTCAATGGTGTCCATAAGCCCCGAGTCTAATAGCTGCTTGAGGATGATGCCGGCCATCCCTACACCAGATGCTCCTAAGCCTAGCGACTTAACGATGTCTAAGCTATTTTGGACACCACCAGAAGCAAGAATGGGCTTCCTGGATGTTGCATGATTTTCAGCAATCGAAATGGCAGTAGGTATACCCCAATCATCGAAGAATTCCAACATTCGTTTTCTGCGTTGATTTTCGATTTTAGAGAAGTTCGTACCACCGAATCCCCCCACATCAATGGCTGAAATGTTCGAGTGGGACAATGATTCTGCAGTCTCTTTACTGATACCAAAACCCGTTTCTTTCACTATGACAGGTACTGGAATACTTTCAGCAATCTCCTGAATCCTGTCCATCGCCCCTCTGAAGTCCCTGTCACCTTCTGGCATGGTTAATTCTTGTATGACATTTAAGTGGATTTGCAACGCATTGGCACTAATCATCTCTACGGCATCTCTTGCCTGTTGAACGGTTGCTTCACTTCCCAAATTCCCAAAAACGATGCCATTTGGATTATGTTTGCGAACGATTTCGTACGTTTTTCGTTCAGATGGGTCTTTTAGCGCGGACATTTGAGATCCGACAGCAATGGCCAGACCTGTTTCACGTGCAAGAATCGCTAATTCTTCATTGATTTTAGAAGTTGATTCACCACCGCCGCCTGTCATAGCATTTATGAAAATTGGCGAACTCCAAATAAGTTCGCCAATTTCTGCCTGTAGATGAACTTCATCTACTGCTATATTCGGTAAGCTTTGGTGGACAAAAGCAACTTCATCAAAACCTGTTCTTCGTTGTTGGCCAGTTGATAAAGCGTAATTAATGTGGTCTTGCTTTCTTTGAGCTCTTGTCACTATTCATCACCATTACTTAAGATCTTTTAATTTGTCACCAATCATTTCACCTAATTGGAAGCCGGTATTTTCTTCGGGCATTTCGTAGTCAGTCACTTCTTCCTCTTTTTCTTCAAGAGATTTGATGCTTAAAGATAAACGTTGATCATTCTCATTTACATCCAATACTTTCACTTGTACTTCTTGGTTTTCCTGAAGGACTTCGTGCGGCGTACCGATATGCTTATGTGAAATTTGAGAGATGTGAACAAGACCTTCAACACCAGGCAACACTTCTACAAATGCTCCATATGACACTAAGCGCTTAACCACTCCGTCCAGAACACTGCCTTTAGGTGCCTTTTCTGAAATATCACTCCAAGGTCCTGGCAGGGTTTCTTTAATGGATAAAGAAATACGTTCATTGTCACGATCGACACTTAGAACTTTGACCTGGACTTTTTGTCCTTCAGTTACTACGTCAGAAGGCTTTTCAACGTGCTCGTGTGAAAGTTGGGAGATATGAACCAATCCATCTACTCCACCAATGTCTACGAACGCTCCGAAATCTGTGATACGCTGAACTGTACCTTCAAGAACAGCACCAGATTCAATATCCGTAAGAAGCTGCTTCTTCTGGTGTTGCTTTTCCGCTTCTACAACAGCCCGGTGCGAAAGGATCAAACGATTCTTATCCTGATCCAATTCAACAATCTTGAACGTCAAAGTTTTGTCCTTATAGTCCGAGAAATCCTCAACATAATAGTCTTCAACTAATGATGCAGGAACAAATCCTCTGACACCAAGATCAACTACAAGTCCGCCCTTCACGACATCTTTGACTTCTGCTTCAAAGATGTCGCCATTTTCAAAGCGAACCTTCATTTCTTCCCATGCTTTTTCAGCATCTACTTTTCGTTTGGAAAGAACAAGAAGTTCTTCTTCAACTTTTGTCACGATTAACTCAAGTACATCCCCTTCACTGACTACATCAGAAGCTTTTTCGATATGAAGGCTTGAGAGTTCACTAATTGGAATGATGCCATCCACTTTGCTATCTTGAACGTCGACTAAGACCTGTTTCTCTTCAACCTTAGTGACTGTCCCTTTAACTTTTTCACCGATTTCAAGATTTTTCACTTCAATTCCATTCATGTCTTCCATTATGTACTCCTCCTTAATCCATGACTGCAAAGATTTTTGATAATTGCGAGACTTCGCAATTTAAAATATTCTTTCTACTAACTTCTAATAAATACTACTTTTTGTCAAGCGAGAAAGCTCATTTTATTCATGCTCATGTATTAGTTTTTCGATGTGCTGCATAATAATTTCAGTTGTTTTCTCTGCATTCAGTTTTTGTTCTCGAATGCCCTCCATAGCAATAGGCGGTCCGAATACGACCTTTAATTTCCTGAAAGGCTTATAGGGTCCAATGATTGCACATGGTACAACGTAAGCCTCGGAACGAAGAGCAAAGAAACCCGCTCCTGCCAATCCCTTACCTATTTTACCTGTCTTACTTCTAGTACCCTCTGGGAACAGTCCTAAAACATCTCCTTGTTTAAGGACCTGCAAACCTTTCCTTAGTGCTTCCCGGTCGCTCATTCCCCTTTTCACCGGGAATGCCCGTAAATCCGGTAATAGCTTACCTAATACCGGGACACTGAAAAGCTCTTCTTTAGCCATGAAAGAAACAGGTCTAGGAGCTGAAATCCCCACCACCGGGGGGTCCAGGTTATCAATATGGTTGGTGCATAATAAGACTCCCCCCTCTTCAGGGAAATGCTCCAAACCTTTGACCTCAATGCGATAGAGAGGGGAAAGAATCGATTTTACGAGACCTTTAGCAAAGGAATATAAGTTCACATTAACCTTTCCTTTCTACTAACAGCATAATTTGATCCACGACTTCAGGGATGGATAGTGAAGTTGTATCTATTTCAGTTGCGTCGTCCGCTTTCTTAAGTGGAGCTACTTCTCTTTCTGAATCGATCTTATCACGGCGGGCAATTTCAACTTTTAATTGTTCCAGATCAGAAGGGAACCCTTTCGAAATGTTTTCCTCATGTCTTCTTTGGGCTCTTTCATCTACGCTTGCCAGTAGAAATACTTTTATTTCAGCGTCAGGAATAACATGGGTCCCGATATCTCTTCCGTCCATTACAACAGCACCTTGTTTAGCCAACTGCTGCTGCCTGTTCACCATCTCTTCTCTAACTTCAGAATGAACGGCCACATGAGATACTGAATTGGTAACTGTGGCTTGACGAATTTCATCTGTCACATTTTCCCCGTCTACATATACAATTTGTCCATCTTCAGTCGGTTCTAGCGTGATTTTTGTTTGAGCTAATAATTCCTTCAGCTCATTTTCATCATGCAAGTCTATATTCTGTTTCAAAGCTTTATATGTTAATGAGCGGTACATCGCCCCAGTATCAATATAAAGATAAGATAATTTCCCTGCTACAATTTTCGCCACAGTACTTTTCCCTGCAGCTGCAGGACCATCGATCGCAATTCTTAATTTCTTCAACTAATCCACCTACTTAATTTCCTAATAATTTTCTTACCTATTTTAACATAAATCTCACACCACGTTGAAAGAATCTTTATTCAAAAAAAAGAGCAGGCAATCAATTACCTGCTTTACCGGATAAGGTTTCGACTATTTCGCTGTACTCCATTTTTTCGACGCCTTCATAAAAAACGATCTTATTGAGCTCCGGAAGGATATTTAATTCATGGATGACAAATTGGACCGCTATTAATAAAATGAAATGTATAATGACTAATTTGATTAATATTCGCTCAACGGATTTAATTGTATTCACCCTTTTCCTATTCATTATTATAGAAAAAGTATGTGTAAATTATGGGATTTTATTCAAGTAACCCTTTTTTTCTTAAATTCAACTGTCTTTCAAAACAATATCTTAAAATAAGCTGACGTTGATTTTCAGTTAAATGTACAAATTCAACGCTTGCAACTTTTTTGTGACCTTTTTCCCAGACGCGGATAACTTTACCTTCTATTTCTACATACTGGTTCTCACCCGTTTGCATAGGCAAAACGATGGTGGTTGATATGTTAGAACCACTTTTCAGGTCCATTCCTTTTCTCACCAATACCGCGCATCCTCCTGCACTGATATCCTCAGTAACCGTAGGAAAATAATCCTCATTTATTTTTATTGAGATATCTGTGTTCGCTTCTACTCGCACAAACTGTCTTCTTTGGACCTTCTCTAAACCTTCCTCTCCTGGATAATGAATGTGGATCATCGGTATTTTGGATAGTTTGCGGCCCTTCACTTCTGTTTCAAACATAAGTACCGTCTGTTCATTAACGATGAAACTTGCTTTAAGTTGTGTACCATCTATTAAGAAAACGGCTTTCTCTGTTTTTGTATGAATAGGGTAATCGATAAAGAGCCCTTCTTCCCCGATCTCAACGACCCGGCACCTATACCGTTCAAATGTATCATTATGTATGGGTTCCAACTGTAATGTGGTACCTGCTTTTATCATAGTACAATACTCCCACTTTCCCATTTTATGTATCTATATTATGGCATGACATTCCTCACCTTTCCATACCTTTTTGAATCTCTATTCTGAATTTTTCTACATCTAAAGAAAAGGGACGGACCTCCATATCGGAGGTCCGTCCCTCTAAAAGCTTAGACGACTTCTTCATAAATCGGTTCTGCTTTTCTGAGCTTCTCTACTTTTTCTTCTTCTCCTGTGTTTGCATTGATAAATATTCTAAAGGTATCTTTACCCAGCATACCTAAGAATTCGTAGCATAGCACTTCTTCATTAAGATCATTCACAATTACCGCTTTACGCTCTTCCATTACTTTTAGATTAGGGTTTGTCGTTTCTTTAGCTTCTGCTTGTGTAATGGACGGTTGTCCGATTTCCCTGTCATGATTATTCTTCAAATATTCTTCCGCAGCAAATCCGACGATGTGTCCATTATCCAATGCTACCTTTATTTTAACAGAGTCCGGATATATCCTTACACCATCCAATACTGTCACATAAGTGAAAATACCAATGTTGTCATACTGTGCACCTTCAAATAGTTCTAATTTCTCAAAGTCGTTATCCTTCAGGAAGGCAGTCGCTTTCTCTGCCGCTTTATTTAAGCTGATTTTTGCTTTCTGGACTTCCCGATTGTTGATATACCAGATTGGATATCCACCTTTTTGAGTAATGTCCATACTTGCATGGGTTTTACCCTTTTCAACCGTAACACTATAAAATTTATAGTCAGAGCCTTTTCCGCTCTTCGTTACTTTTGCATCAATCTTTTCACTTATCCCGGAGTATTTTCTTAAGATCGAAACAGCCTCATCCTTTGAAATCTCTTTCCCTTTAATCTTCTGAAAATTTTGGTCTTTCTTCTCAGTATTCACAAATGGTGTAGAACCAAAGTTTGCTTCATCATATCCGGATACATTCTTTTCAACGGTTTTAAAACCATCGATAATGGTGTTATCAACCTGTTCATTCCCTGACGCCAAAGCAAGCTCCACATCCATCCATCTCAGGTTGTTCTCCATAACCAGATGTTGAACCTTTCTTAACTGATTCTGAATATCTGCACTTTGCTCATACAAATTTTCAAGTGATTTATATTCTTTATCCGTTAAAGGATTCTTATCTAAATCCCTCACTGCTACTCGGTAGCTGAAATCTCCAATATTACTTAAGAACTCTTCTGTTTTATTAAACGGCAGCAGCGTTAACGGAAGCTGCCCTACATCACTGTGCGCCTGAGAAGTTAATCTCCATATATCGGCAAGTGCCGGAGACAATGATTTCCTTGAATTCATGGCAAGAGTCGAACCTATTTTATCGTGTACCAGATCCACTTGGTAAGTTAACTCATGGAACGCTCTTTGATAGTTATTTTCAGCATTGATTAATATCGCATTTTTTTCCTGATGCTCTTGGTATCCCCAGAATGCGGTACCTGCAACACCAAGGACGAGCACCGTTATTAAAATGACACGTAGCAATGTACTTCACCTCTTTAACTACAGAATATGTGCTTTCCAATTTTCTTGATTTGTGGACGTGACCAAATCCACTTGCTTGTTGCTGTCACAGGGTTAAAGTAATAGAGAGCACTTGAAGAAGGATCCCAGCCGTTTATGGCATCTAAAACCGCTTCTTTCGCTTTTTCATTTGGCGTTAACCATATTTGCCCATCTGCTACGGCTGTAAAGGCACCAGGCTCAAAGATAACCCCCGCCGCTGTGTTCGGGAATGCTGAGCTGTCAATTCGATTGAGAATGACGGCCGCTACTGCAACTTGTCCCTCATAAGGCTCACCACGGGCTTCTCCATATACGGCATTTGCCATAAGTTGAATGTCGTTTTGTGAAAATCCATTAGGCGTGTTCACTGCCGTTGGCTTGGATGGAGTGGGTGTTGGTTTTGGAGCAGGCTTCTTTTCAGGAGCTGCTTTTCCACCGGATGTTCCGCCTTTAGCCCCGCCACCTCCAGGACCTTTTTGTTTATTTAAATCTGTTCCGCCATAGTGACTGAAATTGTTACCTTTTTCTATTTGTTCTTTTACGAATTGCTTATTATACTTTGAAGCTTTCACTAGTTTTTCTTTTGTTTCGGCACCAGCCAGGCCGTCGATGGGAAGACCGAACTCATATTGAAAGTTTCTCAGTGCCCAATATGTGCCCCACCCGAACACTCCATCAATATCGCCGTTATAATATCCGATATATTGAAGTCTGGACTGAAGCTCGATTACATCCTCACCTGTTGCGCCATGTTGTATCACTTGATTCGTAAATGCGTCTGCCTTCTCTCCTTCAGACGAAATCATAAAAAGAGAACACATAAGCACCATGACGACTGAAGTAGAAATCAATTTGAAACGACTATTCATAATGCTTTAACCTCCATATCTTCAATTAACATTAACTCTAGTTTTTGTAGAGGCTCCCATTTTATACAAGTGAATAATAAAATTTAGAAAGCAACAATGATAAGACTCTGTAATGTCCCAGCAAAAGCCATGTAAACAATCTGAGTTAAAATAGAATGAGGATTACTGGATTACTTCAAACAAATCCGCAATAAGAGGGGGAGGTCATGATGGAAGACTATTTAGCGAAGTCATTAGATGAGTGGAAAGAAGATATTTCAGAGGTGTTGGATCAGATTAATACTGACTACGAAGAGATAAAGAAGGAACTGAAGGTGTATTCCTATAAGTACGGAATTACAAAGCAAGTCATTCAATCAACAGTGAATGAGGAAATCATCGAAAATATCAGGGAAATGTATCATAAGCCTTTTGAAGAAAAGTACAATGAACTGAAGGAATACATACGCGAATTGGACGAAAAAAGAAAAGTGTTTCAAATGTTCGTGAATAAAATTGATGAAGTGAAACGGAAAGAGGCTCCTAAAACCGACCTTGCTGCTGCGTATAAGTAGATATTTTATTAAACCGTCTTTCATTGGGCGGTTTTTTTATGGGAGTTTATACGGATCTGAAAATGCAAAAAAGGACGCTTTAAATAGCAAGCGTCCTTTTAAATAATTTCTTTTTCGAAATCAGTACCCGTGTATTTCTTTTCAGTTAATCGATGAGCACTTTTCACTTTCTTCAAACCAAGCCACCATAAGAAAAACATAAACGGCACCATATAATAGATCCAGTTCTTCTCGGCTAAAAAGATGTAATTATAAGTTCCGTGTAACAACAGGGGCACAGAAATCGCAATGAAAAGCCACTTATGCCTTTCTTCACTGGAGGAAAATTTTGCTTTTCCTAAGTAATATCCCATAATGACACCGAACAACGCATGACTTGAAACAGGCAGGATCGCTCTTCCAAATGCATGTTCAACACCGTTTGCAACCAAATACAAAATATTTTCAATAGTAGCGAATCCAAGTGACACACTTGCACCATAAATAATGCCGTCGTATGGTTCATTAAAATCAACATGTTGGAAAATCGCAAACATTAAAATAAACCATTTGAAGAATTCTTCTAAAAGCCCGGAAGAAATGAATGCCGTCGACCAATTGGAATCAATGATTCCTTCAACTTCTAACACATATTGTAAGAACATAATAGGAAAGGTGATAAGGGCCCCATACATAAAGGTTTTGAACACTAGCGTAATGGGTTCTGCGTCATATTCATCCCGCAAATAAAAGTAACTTAGCAATGCTAATCCTGGTGCTATACCCGCTGATAAAATCACCAGCATAAAAAAGTCCTCTTTTCTTTCTGTTTTCTTAATCGTATCATGTTAATGTAGGAATGGAAACAGGAATTTATTTGGTTGGAGGAATGAACTTTGAAGAAAGATATTTTGGTCATACATACAGGCGGTACCATCTCTATGATGGAAGACGAACAGACTGGAGCAGTCACTCCCGGGAAGGAAAATCCCCTTTCGGTACAAACGTCTATCGTATCGAATTTAGCAAATCTGACGGTCTTAGAAGCATTTCATTTGCCTTCCCCCCATATTACACCAGAACATATGCAGCAATTAAAAGAGATAATCGAAACGAAATATAGGGAAAAATCATTTGACGGAGTCGTCATTACCCACGGAACAGATACGCTCGAAGAAACTGCCTACTTCCTGGATTTAACCCTTTCTCTTCCAGTCTCCCTTGTCGTTACAGGGGCAATGAGATCAAGTAATGAGATTGGAGCGGACGGTCTTTATAACCTCATTTCATCCGTTCGGGTAGCTGCTGATGACAAATCCAAGAACAAAGGAGTTTTAGTCGTACTTAATGACGAAATCCACTCTGCTAAGAACGTGACCAAAACTCACACAAGCAATGTATCTACCTTTCAAAGTCCACAGTATGGACCAATCGGGATTGTGACTAAAAGAGGCGTTCTTTTTCATCATCAGCCTACATCAAATGAGCATTATCAGGTTTGTGATATATCCAAGAGGGTTACCCTGATCAAAGCATATGCTGGAATGGATTCAGGCTTATTAGTTGCCATAAAAGATTTACAGTACGATGGGGTTGTAATTGAAGCATTAGGGCAAGGAAATCTACCTCCTGATACGGTAGATGGAATTAACGGACTATTAGCAGCTAATATCCCGGTTGTATTGGTTTCAAGATGCTTTAATGGGATTGTTCAGGATATATACGGCTATTCAGGAGGAGGGAAACAACTGAAAGAAAAAGGAGTGATCTTCTCGAATGGCCTAAATGGACAAAAGGCAAGAATCAAGTTAATGGTGGCTCTGTCCCAAACCGGTGACATTAAAGAACTAGAAACGATTTTCAAAAATTAAGATTGTCTCATTGGTTGAAAAGTAACCATAATATAAGAAAGAGGCTCACAGCAGAGCCTCTTTCTTTGTCATTTTTCTTTTTGTGTAATGGATTTAGCGATCAATCCGCCATGCATTCGACCATTTTCAATAAAGATCTCATTCGCATTGTTTCCCGCAGCAATGACACCTGCAATATAGATTCCTTCTACATTGGTTTCCATCGTTTCTTGATGAAAAGCAGGCCGACCTGTATCCTTGTCAATGTTTATTCCCATTTTCGTCAGGAAGCTATGATCAGGGTGATAACCTGTCATTGCAAACACAAAGTCATTTTTGATTTCTTTCTTCTCACCATTTACCTTGTAGGTGACAGAGTCATCTGTGATCTCCTCTACACACGCGTTGAATTCCATCGCTACCTCACCATTTCTGACAAGCGCATCAAAGTTAGGAAGTATCCAGGGCTTAACACTTTTCGAGTACTCGCTTCCCCGGTATAAGACGGTGACTCTTGATCCCGCTTTATTCAATTCAAGTGCTGCATCAACCGCTGAGTTCTTCCCTCCGATCACAACCACATCTGTGTCAAAAAAGGGATGTGCTTCTTTAAAATAATGAAAGACTTTCTCTAATTTCTCTCCTGGGATTTTTAAATAATTGGGATGATCATAGTAACCGGTCGCAATGACGATATTTTTACTTTCATACGTTCTCTTTGAGGTGGAAACGGAAAAACGTCCATCTTGCTTCTCCACCTTTTGAACTGTTTCGAATCGATTGATTCTTAATTCTTTCCGCTTCGCTACTTCACGATAATACACGAGTGCTTGATTCCGTCTTGGTTTGTGTTCTTCAATAACAAAAGGAACGTCACCAATTTCCAGCTTTTCACTTGATGAGAAAAACGTTTGATGAGTGGGATAGTGGTAAATGGCATTCACGATATTCCCTTTTTCAATGATTAAAGGATCGATACCCTTTTCTTTTAGACTAATAGCAGCTGACAACCCACATGGTCCCCCGCCTACAATAATGCATTCTTCCATTTTCAAATTCAGACACTCCTTCAATTCCTCTATCTGAATGGTAATTTAAGTTCGTTCATTTCAGATGTTAAAATAATTACTACCCAATTATTATGGAATAAGTTTGCGATTTGGTCAAAAGGAAGCACTCGAAGCTCATGGCCACGTCAGTAGTATGATTTCTAATTTCTGCTGAAATTATTGTAATGCGCCATTATTTAGAATTGAAAAAGGATGAGATGTCATTCATCTCATCCTTTACTGGGATTAAATCCAACCTCTGAACCGGCATGCTTCGGCCATTTTTCTGACTCCTACCATATAGGCGGCAAGTCTCATATCGACTCTTCTGGACTGGGAAGTTTCGTATACATTATTAAAGGAGCTGACCAAGATCTTCTCCAATTTTTCTTTCACTTCTTCTTCAGACCAGTAATAACCCTGATTATTTTGTACCCATTCAAAGTAAGAAACCGTCACCCCACCCGATGATGCTAACACATCAGGCACCAGTAGGATTCCACGCTCGGTGAGGATTTTCGTTGCTTCCAACGTTGTCGGTCCGTTCGCTGCCTCTACCACAATGCTTGCTCTTATGTTGTGAGCATTTTTCTCCGTGATTTGGTTCTCGATGGCTGCAGGCACGAGAATGTCACAGTCCAGCTCTAATAGTTCTTCATTTGTTATCGTATTATTAAATAATTTCGTAACCGTTCCAAAACTATCCCGACGATCCAGCAAATAATCAATATCCAGCCCATCTTCGTCATGAAGTCCACCGTAGGCATCAGAAATCCCAATCACCTTTGCTCCTGCATCATGCATAAACTTTGCAAGGAAGCTTCCGGCATTACCAAAGCCTTGAACGACTACTCTCGCTCCTTTAAGCTTAATTCCTTTTTTCTTGGCTGCTTCATGAATACAAATCGTGACGCCCTTCGCGGTTGCCGTTTCACGACCATGGGATCCCCCAAGCACCAATGGTTTCCCTGTAATAAATCCTGGCGAATTATACTCATCGATTCGGCTGTATTCGTCCATCATCCACGCCATGATTTGCGAGTTTGTAAAAACATCGGGAGCCGGAATATCTTTAGATGGTCCGACAATTTGGCTGATTGCGCGTACATAACCACGACTTAATCGCTCGAGCTCTCTAAATGACATATCCCGGGGATCACAGATGATGCCCCCTTTACCTCCACCGTATGGAAGGTCTACAATTCCACATTTCAAGCTCATCCATATGGAAAGCGCTTTAACTTCTTTTTCAGTAACGTTCGGGTGAAATCGAATCCCACCCTTTGTTGGTCCAACTGCATCATTATGTTGAGCACGGTATCCCGTGAAAACCTTTACTTTCCCATCATCCATCCGGACTGGTATTTTAACCGTTAACATTCGTACAGGTTCTTTTAATAATTCATATACTTCTTGTGAATACCCCAATTTATCAAGTGCAAGATGAATAACCGTTTGTGTAGATTTCAATACATCGTGTCGATCAGATGCTTGGTGATTTTCTTTCCCCTTATCGGCTACCATTTATGTAAACCTCCCAGTATACTTCACTGTTTAACGGAACCTCGTCCGCTTTCATGACATAGTATACACGTTTGAATTCTACTTGCAAAGAAGGAAAATCAAAAAAAGAAGATTTTTTTGAAAACGCTATCATAATCGAAAAGCGGAAGGGGCTTGCCCTGGGGCGACAAGCATAAGACGAGTAACCTGAAAAGGCGCTCTTTGCCTTTTTGGGTTACTTGGCTTATGACCTCGAGCCCCAAGCCCTGGAGCTGGACATCGCGAAAAGCGGAGGCGGCTTGGCCAGGCATACAAAAAATCACAACAACCATCACCATAACAAAAAACACTTCCAGGAATCACCCTAAAAGTGCAAAATAATGTCGATATTTTCTATAAATCATAGTAAAACATATATCTAAAGGGGGGGAAGATTGGGTGCCACATAACATAATCAGAAATAAAACAGAATTTTATCAATGGAATCCTTTATTAAAACAGCACGGCCGTACTCCATCAGGATATGTTTCGTAATCTTTGATTGTTGACCGTATTCAGCGCAAATAGCCTCCATGACCAAGCTATCGTATTCCAATAGATTTTCAATAAGTAAGTAGTAGTTTTTTTCATAATAATAAATGCTTAATTGTATAAGGCGATTGTTCACTTTGTTCAATTCGTTGATACGTTTAAGGAGGTCCAGTACATCCTCGAAATCCTCAAAGTAAACGAGCACATCATGATCATTCATGGACTTCATGATTCCACTTTCGTCTTCCCAATCAGAAAAGTCATCTTCTGACTCTAATGTGAGGATCATGCAGATTTCCTGATCATCAAATGACTCAATCTCAACGGTGATTTCCATCTGTGTTTCAATGCCGAACTTCCCTTGAACTTCATCTAACATGTCTTCAAAAAGATCATGCCACATATAGGAATCTTTCCATTGGTCTTGTTCAAATAAGCCTTTTTGCTCTAATTCTTCCACACTAATGGAAAATTTTATTTTGTTGTCAGAAATTCTTTCAAGCTTCATCTTCGTACCCCCTAGAGTGTGACGATTTATCACCATACTATGTAAGGGGCAGAAAACAGTGCATAATCCAATTATAATTTACTTTTCAGCCATAGTTCCCAATCAGGTTTGGATTGTCCGACAATGTGTTCCTGAAATTCCTCTTTCTTTTCTTTTGGGAGATGGTCTACTGCAAAACCGCCAATTCCAATTTCCAGGCCATCCCGCTCACTCTTTAATGAAGTAACGAGTGACAACAGGTTGTCTACATTTTCCCTTAAGGTGCAGGAGAAGAACAGAAACTTAGGGTCGACTTCGTCAAGAACGACGTCGATATCATTTTCTTTAATACTCGAGCCTAAATAGATTACTTCAAATCCCTTTCTTCTTACATAGAGAGTAAAGATTAACAATCCCAATTCATGCCATTCGTCCGGTCCGCAAACTGCTACTACTTTAGGCAAGATTCCGTTGTGAGGAAAAGAGTGCATGATGATTCCGATACGGGATCTCAGTATCGATGTTGCAAAATGCTCGTGAGCCGTCGTAATTTTCCCGTTCTCCCACAGGTCTCCGATTTTAACCAGCAAGCTGCCCAGGATATCGATCACCACTTTATCTATCGTGTAAACAGCAAACGACTGGTTGATTAATTCATGGGCTTTTGTTTCATCAAAGCTTAAGAGTGCTTTTAACAAATCATCCGAGATGCTCTGAGTGCGGTCCTTTCGTTCAGAGGATGCAATCTCATTTTCTTCCAGCTCTTGTTTATCAAGTAACGCAACTGCCTGACTGATCGTAAATCCCTGATTGACCTTTTCAACCAGCCATTTCAATATATTTAAATGTTGTTCTGTGTACAATCGATGACCTGATTCATTACGTACAGGAGCAATTATCTGATATCTTCTCTCCCATGCCCTTAATGTACCTGGTTGTATTCCTAAGATTGTGGACACAGCTTTTATATTGTATTTGCCTTCTAACTTCTTGTCATTGCTCATAAATAGTCCCCCAAAGTAATTCTCTTCTCTCTAAAATTATAATCGAGAAACCGCACTGTGTAAAATTTGTACAGGTAATGAACAACAAATGTTCATTTCATTCCTTTTCGATTTTCAGTAAATGGGTCTCTGCAGGAGCTCCCAAGCGTAATGGGAGCGCAGTTGTCCCATAGCCGTTACTTACTAATAGGGTGGTCTGTGGGAGCTTTTCAAGTCTTCCTTTTTTATACAGTCCCCAACCAAACAATCGAATTTGTCCACCGTGTGTATGGCCACTCAACATCAGGTCAATCCCCTCTTCTTTTCGTACCTGCCTTACAAGTCTCGGGTCATGACTGATTAATATATTAAATTCATACGGTGTTGTTTTTTTAAGGGAAGAAGAGTAAGAAGCTCTCTGCGTACTCGCATCGTCCACTCCGATCAGGTTAACCTTCCCGTTTTGAATAGGCACCTTAACTGAATCATTTACAATTTCAATGATTCCCTTTTGTTTAAATATATCCTTCAGCCTGTTCGTATTCACTTCATGATCATTATTGCCCCATACGAAATAAACCGTTCCCAGTGTCAATAGTTTATCTAAGTTTTGCTCAACTCTTGAGTAGGGCACTCCTTTTTCCAACAGATCCCCGCCAATGATGACAAAATCGACTTTCCCTTTCACTTCATCAATAATTCCGTCTGACACTTCCCTCTTATGTATATCAGATATAAAAAAGATGGAAATCGCGCTCATATGATGAGGAAGGGCAGGAAGCTTGACCTTCTCCATTTTCACAACATTTCTACGTGCTTCATATAACATAAAAAAGAGGAGACTGACTCCCCCTACTAATAAAAATATACTAAATTCAAGCATTGTGGCCTCCTTGTCGGTGGAAATCTATAGAAATAATACCATAAAAGATGGATAAGAAGGAAAAAATCATTGTTTGCCACATTCCAAAAGTGCTCAACAAATAGATGATGCCTATATGAAATGGGATGAAGACTAATTCTTTATGTAGTTTACCATTCATTAATCTTAGAATAGAAAACAGTTCGAATTTCAATAAATTCCCTTGGACGATTAACCCGACCATAAAGGCCATCATTGCCGCAAAGAATGGCACGGGATTTAAGAGTAGCTCCACAATAAACTCAGAGCTGTTCAGCAGTTCACCCGCCGGAAACCATTTAATGAATAGATACCCTAATAGAAACGTGATAAGCAGTTTAACAGTATGATTGATCAAAAAAATCCCTCCCATAAATCTTATGAGAGGGATTTCTTTTCATACAGGGTTTCAGTCAATTATTCATCTTCATGAATATCAAGAATGCGGAATCCTGATTTCTCCAACTTATTGAGAAATTTATCCATATTGTCCTTCTTTTCGACCTTTAGTACGATACGTCTTAATAATTTATCGGTTTCATCAAAGGTAACCAGGGAGATGACCGATTCCGAATACTGCTGGACGATATCTCCAAGACGGGCAATCCTTCCTTCTGTTTCCACAGAAGAAAAGGCGATTCTCACTCCCTTTTGATCCATCCCGAATGCACTTCTGAATTGATCAAGTACATCAAAGCGGGTGATCAATCCAAGGAACTTTTTATCTGGCCCTACGACTGGAAGAATCGGAGAATCCTTCAATTCGACCAATGCATTTTCAAATACATCTTTGTCGGTTATATATTTGTCGGTATCGGCAATAATATCACGAACCTTTTTCTCCTTGAGAAAGGCTTCTTTATCCATTCCTGAAAGGAAGAAGCTCTGATAAATATTGTAGCGTGTTGCCACCCCTTTATATTCTTCATTCGAGAGTACCGGCACCCCATCAATTTTATGGTGCTCCAATACATTAAGGGTCTTTTCGATCGAGTCATTTTCATCAACCACATAGCATTTGTGTTTCGGTATCATGGCACTTTTTACAAACATTTGACCACCTCATCATTAATATCCTACATCTGTAGTATTCAACATTTTCACAAAGTTTCCCTTCATATTTATGAATTTAAATTAATTAACATGTTCTATTTAACCTTTTCATATGTTGTTACGAAGGATTTTCTTTAAAGGAGGGATTATCGTGCACGAATTTTACAAAGCTTATTACCCATATGTAAGCCCATTCGATCCGTGTAAGCCTATTACCCGGAAAGTCTATTCAACGCCCCCTAATCTTTACTTAGGGTTTCAACCTCCCAACCTGGAGCAATATTCGCCTAAAGAAGCGTTACAAAAAGGTACTCTATGGAAAGTGTTTTATGATCCCTACTATAGCCCGTATGAAAAGATGAAGGGAGAATAGACTGACATGAAACAGCTTCCCCCCCATTATTATGAAGTGCTGGAAGAGTTACAAGCTGTAGATTTCGTGATTCTTGACCTTACCCTTTACCTTGATACACACCCTGAAGATTATGATGCAATCTCTCAATATAATATGTACATCAAAACGCGAAAACAAATTAAGAAGAAATTCGAAAAAGAATTTGGTCCTTTGACAAACTTTGGATATAGCTACTCCAATTACCCATGGGATTGGAAGGATGCTCCATGGCCATGGCAAGTTTAATATTTCGGGAGGTGCATGACAATGTGGGTTTACGAGAAAAAACTTCAATATCCGGTCAGAGTAAGTACATGCAATCCTAAACTGGCAAAATTTCTGATTGAACAATACGGCGGTGCTGACGGAGAACTTGCAGCTGCCTTAAGGTATCTCAACCAACGCTATACCATCCCTGACAAAGTCATCGGATTGTTAACGGATATTGGTACGGAGGAGTTTGCTCACTTGGAAATGATCGCGACAATGGTTTATAAATTAATTAAAGATGCAACTCCCCAGCAGATGAAGGACGCCGGACTCGACCCTCATTATGTTAATCATGATGGAGCGATCTTCTATCACAATGCTGCAGGTGTGCCGTTTACTACAGCGTATATAGCGGCTAAAGGTGATCCGATAGCTGATTTATATGAAGATATAGCAGCTGAAGAGAAAGCAAGGGCTACCTATCAGTGGATCATTAATATGAGTGACGATCCTGATCTGAATGATGGTTTGCGGTTTTTAAGGGAGCGTGAAATCGTCCACTCCCAACGCTTCCGTGAAGCAGTTGAAATACTTAAGGACGAAAGAGATAAAAAGGTATTTTTTTAAGCATGGAAACTTGGCTCATTTCTTCGAAAGAAGAAATGAGCCTATTCTTTTACTATAAAATAAATATGAGCTCGTTTTTAGTACTAACATTTACTCTCACTTACTACCATGAAATAAATTTATATCCCATTCTTTTTTCATTTTTTCGTACACATGATGCCTTTTTTTCCACGCTTCCTCTTTCCATAAATCTTTACTTCGATCGATGATCTCACACCTTAATGCATGATATTCTTTTTCCTTTTTCTCCTTTTTTTCATATAAGATTCTTGTAGCACCGAAAAGCCCGACAAGAAGCATAGTGATAATTAGATGAAAAGAGCTGGATACAAATACAGAAAACATCGCTGCAAAAGAATATGAATATGGTCCAAGCACAAATTTCGTCACATAATAGAGAAAAAAGAAGGAAGCAAACATGGTTGCCCATAAGGTATAGAGGTGTACCGCTTTGGCTTTATCAAATTTTTGTTTTTTGTCTATTAAATTATGTAGCATCTGTCCAGTGGCTTGATCTGTCCACTCTCCAAATTTCATCCCCACCCACTCCTTTCCTTCCTTTATAGTTTATGAACTTGTCCATAAAGTTAGAATAGTAGAATAAAAAAAGGACCTCTTCAGATCCTTTACGAATATCAGGAAGGCGGGTTTAGGTTTCTTCACCCTGACATCTGATTCCGACTATTAAGAAAACTAACTTCATGAAATTCCGTTATGAGTTGATCAAAGATGCAATCCCAGGACTGTTTTTCAGCCATTTGAAGAGCATTTTTTTTCATTTCAGTTAGGAGATCTCCATTTAATATCTCTTCAATATGATGAATAAACGAAGAGTAGCGATGAGCTTTCGCCATCCTTCCTGTTTGATTATGCACTACGATGTTCGTCACACCGCCTTTATCAGCCACTACCGCTGGCAATCCGGAGGCAAATGCTTCTAATACTACATTTCCAAACGTCTCTGAAGCAGATGGGAAGACAAATAGGTCAGAGGATGCATACACTTCCGCTAATTCGTTTCCTGTTACATAACCCGTAAAGAGTACATTTTCGTTTTTGGTTTTTTCCATAAGCTCATTCCTCATCGGTCCATCGCCGACTATCACCCATTGAACTTGATCTTTTAATGTTTGAGGAAGATATTTAATCGTCTTTTCGAGTGTGTCCAAGTCCTTTTCAGGAGCTAAACGCCCCACATAAAGAAGAGTGTATTTCTTGTTTTTATTAAATTTCCTCCTTAGTTCAGGGCTTCGCTTTTCCGGAGAATAGGTTTGACAATCCACTCCCCTGCTCCATATGGATAAGTCGGTAAAACCTTGGTTTTCTAAGTGAAGCTTCGTTTCAATTGAGGGGACAAAAATTCGATCTGCCTGTGAATAAAACCATTTCATGTATTTCCATAATAATGGTGCCACCCACATCATTTTGTAATAATTCAAATACAGATCAAAATGGGTATGATAAGAGGCAACCAATGGGATATTCATTTTCTTTGCACCCCGGATCCCATATAATCCCATTGTAAGAGGTGTGGTTACATGAATCAGTGTAGGTGAAAAATCTTTCAGCTGTTTTTCAATGGTTTTCGGGTTGGCAATAGCCGTTCTGCATTCAGGATAGAAGAAAAAAGGAAAACTTGTAAAGGAATGTACATTTGGATAGGACTCTTTTTTCTCTTGAAGATCAGGAGCAAATACTTTGTACTCAATTCCCCTTTTCTCATAGTGATTCGTCAATCTCTTTAACGTTCTTGCGACCCCGTTCACTTGAGGATAGTAAGTATCCGAAAACAATGCCACTCGCATGTACCCTTCCCCCTTTATGATTGCCTTTCAATTCATAGATTTTATACGTTTATCCCATAAACAAAAGGACCATTAAAGTCGTAGCAAATGCAAGAAATGCTCCCGCCAATACATCTGAAGGATAATGGACTCCGAGCACCACTCGGGAGTATCCCACTAACCAACTTAAAGGAAAAAGGAGAAGCATCGTGTATGGATACTGAATCATAAAAGGAATCGATATGGAAAAAATGGCGGTTGAATGACCAGACGGAAATGAATGATCCTTAAATTCATAGCCGTGTATCATTGCATCGGGTAATGTTAGATAAGGTCGGATACGTTTAACCAATTTCTTGGTGATTGACATAATAATATGACTGATACATAACGTTATCATGGCAGCCATTACCGTTCTTTGCATCTGTGAATAATATTGACTCAAGAAAAACAAGATCAGGACGGAGGCTACAGTAATCCTCGCTCCACCCAAATGAGTGACATAGCCGAAGAATGAACGATACAGCCGCTTGCTTCCATTGATTCTGTAAAACAACAGGTCATCTACTTTTCGAAAGCGCGTAAGCATTCTGTCCATGAAACCAACTCCTCTTCTTTTAGTGATGTCACCTCCATTATATTTTAGGTTTGTAATGCTTCTTATAAATGAATGTAAATTTTATCGTGAATATTTGTAAAAAAAATAGCACCCTCCCCAAATCGACTTGGGGGGGTGCCTTTTATTGATCTAATGGGATTTCCAGTACTTGCCCTGTCTGAATTTCATTATTTTGAATATTATTCCATTCCTTAATTCGTTCAACTCCTGATTGGGAATTGTAGTATTTCATAGCAATTCTGAAAAGGGTTTCCTTGGGGGCGACCGTGTGATACACGATCTTGTTTGTTGGCTGCTCTTCCACAGGCTCTTCATTTTCCTCTTCTGTCGGCTATTCCTCTGCTGATTCTTGTTCAGCAGGTGGAGAAGCAGGTTCAGTGGACGCTGGTTGTTCTTTTCCAGTCACTGAGGGAGCAACTTCATTCAGGGATTCTTCACTTTTGTCATTCCCGGCAGCCTCTTCTTCTTTGGAATCAGCCTCTCCAATGCTCTCCTCATTATCATTATCGGATTGGTCGTAGCGAACTTCTTCCACATCATCCACATCTTCTGACATGACCACCAAGGGGCCATTCCTGCTATCAAAATATGAATAAATGCTAAAAACCGTCAAGGGCAAAAGAATAAAAAATAAGAGCAGCATACTGATCAATGGATATTTCATTCTCCATTTGTTTTTCTTCTTTTTCTCTCTATGTAACTCACTTCTCGCTGGAAGAGGCTCTCTTTTTTTAAATGATGCTTCCTCTGGGACTCGTTCAATCTTTTGCTTTAATTTCGCTGCTTGATCTCGATATGGGTCTTTACTCATGAGACATCCCTTCTTTACTTCCTTGTCTTCCTTTCTTACGCATATGTATACCCAGTAAGAAATCGATGACAAAGTGCATGATGATTGTTACCAATAAATTCTCTGTTTGTTCATAAATGAAACCGATCCAAAAGCTAAGCAGTACAATATTGACAATTAAAAACCAGTGAGCCCAGTATCTAAAATGTATCAGTGCAAATATAATACTTGAAATGATTATACCAAAGTGAAATTGCAACACGCCTCTAAATAATATTTCTTCACTGATGCTGATGAAAAATGCAAGCAGTGCAATTTCACCAATGCTTCTATCCGTAAATATCCTTGCATTCACCCCGCCATCGTCATAGTATTTACTGGGTAAACGCTTCATTAATACGATGTCGATGATCACAATCATCACACCGCTTGTTAATCCAATTGTCAAAATGGTCGGGGAAATGTAAAACTGTTTCCAAAAACCGGACCATGTGTCAAATAAAAATATACCTAATCCTAAGGCAATCGTTAATAGTAAGAATTGAGTGAAATACAAATGAAATGTTAACTGGTTCTTAGAAAGCTGTTCTATGACTTCCCCTTGTTTCTGCATGAATACCACTTATCCTAATAATAATTTTTCCAACCTTTTTTCCCATCTTGTTTCAATCGGGTTTTGAGTGTCAGTTGGCCGACACTTGAAATCCTTAAGGGAATAACCGCATTGATCGCAACAGAAGTTGTTCTCCTGTTCTAACACTTCATCAAAATAGTGAAGGAGCTTCTCTCTCCTACAGGAATCAACCTGTAACCACTCGATCATGGAGAGCAGTTTGTCCTTCTTGTATTGTAAACGATTGTTGCGAATTTGTTTCATCTTTTCTATTAATCTATCATGACTAAGTGTCCGTCCTCGAGTCAGCTCATCTGAATAATACGTAAGAAATCGATATTGAATCTCCGACAGTTGCAACAGATCGATTATCTCATTCGCCTGGCCCTGTCTGGCTTCCTTTACATACCTTTGTATTTGTAAATCTTCAGGCAATTCACTTTGAATAAGCTGCAGTGGGATCGAAAGGTCTTGTTCAGAGTATAACACGACAGACACACTGCTTTCCCCATCTCGTCCCGCTCTTCCGATTTCTTGTGAGAATGCTTCTATGTTTGAAGAGAAATGAAAATGAATGACAAATCGAATATTTTCCTTGTTTACACCCATACCAAAAGCAGAAGTGGCACATATGATTCTTAGCTTATTGGATAGAAATTGTTGTTGAATGAGTATCCTATCCTCTTGTTCCATTCCCCCATGATAGTGAGCAACACCTGATACACCATTTTCCCCAAGCCATAAAGAAACGTCTTCTGCCATACGCTTACTTGAGAAATAGATAATGCCCGGTCCGCCCCAGGTTGTCACATATTCTAAAAGCTTATCCAGTTTATCGCTATGATTCGTGACTTTCTCAACGAATAGACCAATATTTTCACGATTAATTGAATAGACTTTTTCCACAGCACCTTCCATTTGGAGCACTCGTTTAATGTCTTTTCTTACTTCACCTGTGGCAGTCGCCGTTAATGCCAAGGTCGTTGGATTGCCAATCTTCTCTTTCATCTCCCCCAATTTTAAGTAATCAGGTCTGAAGTCAGGACCCCACTGAGATATACAATGTGCTTCATCAATGACAAATAAAGAAATGTGTAAAGTTTGTAGTAAGGGAATAATAACCGGACTCATTAACATTTCCGGGGATATGAATATAAATTTATAAACGTGTAATTGCTCAAGGGCCGATCTTCTTTCCATATAAGGTAAAAACGAATTCAGTGCAATCACCCGTTTTTCACCCATAACTTTCATCTGCTCCACTTGATCCTGCATTAAAGAGAGAAGGGGAGAAACGATTAATACTTGTCCTTTCTTTAGATACCCGGGTAATTGATAGCACAGCGACTTACCGGTTCCTGTAGGGAGCATCGCCACCGTATCCCGTTGATTTAGAACAGATAGAATGATTTCCTCCTGACCTTCTCTGAAGGAAGAATAGCCAAATCTCTCTTTAAGTTCTTTTTGCAAATTCACGGTTCTCACCTGCCTTCGCAATCGCTACTCTAATTTGAAAATAAGATAAATGAGGAATCTTCTCTTTTATCGGTTTTAGCCTTTTAGTTTGAGCGTCGTTCATAACTAAAAGCACATTCTCATATTCCTCTTGAGAAATGAACGGATCTATTGCAAACTCTTCCTGAGTTAAGATTAGTTCAATCACATGGTCTTCAATAGTATTTATTTTTAAATCACGTATACGCGCGATTTCTTCGATTGAATGACCCCTTTGATACAACTCATATGTTTTGCTTGTTGAAATGGTCAGATTTTGAAGCTGATCATTTTTTAAGCTGATTGAATATAATAAGGGATAAGTCGAAGGATCTTTTTCTAATTCAGATAATATGCTATGAATTAAATCAAGAAACTGAAAGCGGAATTCTTCTTCATGCATATTCAATTTTTCAGCAACTTGCAATTCTGTCCATCCATAATCCTTGAAGCCCGTTAACCGGAATACGAGAACGTCTGGATTTAAGGATTGTGTTAGACTGGTCAACAGGGTATACAGCTCCTTATACAAATCGGAAGACATTTTTTCAATATTAGGGTTCGCCCGTAAACAGCTCTTTACCCAATCTTGTATGCTCTTGTTACGTTGTACAGGAAAATAGAGCGTTTCCTGCTGTTTCCCGTTCGATAGAACCTGAACAAGGAGGCTTAATCTTTTCCAAAACAGAAACGTTTGATCACCGTAGACAAGGCCATTCATATTTGATGGAAAGGAGTCACCTTGAAAATCTTTTTTTACAGATTCAGTACCAGCAGTTGTCACAATCGCTTTCCCACTATCATCGACAATGACATACCCCAATTTCTCTAATTCCTTTACCTTCTGGTTAAAGTACGCTCGTTTAAGCTTAGGTAAAGAAAGGAAAAATGGCTGCAAATAAAAGAGGTGAGCATCCTGAATCGACTGGGAAGACTTTTTTCCTTTTAAGATATGAAAAACAGAGTAAATCGATCGCTCTCCATTTATTTGTATGAAGCAATATAAAATCACATAATTAAGATAGGTCAATTCTCTACTCCTTAACATGTAGGTTATTGTCAAATATTGTACCATGAATTTGTTGTTTAACCATGTTTTGTTTTTCATATATAGGATAAAAATAAAAAGAAACCACCTAACTATTGAAAAGTTATACAATCCTCTATAAAATAAACATTAAGTGATTTTTCACAAACTTACATTGTGTATAATGATGAATTATATAGAATTATTTATTCGGGAGGTTTTTTCTTTGCCAAAATATACAATCGTCGACAAGGATACATGCATTGCATGTGGAGCGTGTGGGGCTGCTGCTCCAGATATTTACGACTATGATGATGAAGGTATCGCATTTGTAACATTAGACGATAACCAGGGGACGGTCGAAGTTCCTGACGTATTAGAAGATGATATGATTGATGCATTCGAAGGTTGTCCTACAGATTCAATAAAAGTAGCTGACGAGCCATTCGATGGAGATGCACTAAAATTTGAATAGTAGTTCCGAAGCTAAGGGAGAATTTCCCCTTAGCTTTTTCTTTTTGTGCTGATGACATTAGAAAACCCCTCAAATGTAATTGAGGGGTTTATGATTTATATTTGCACTATGCAGCTTTCTTTAGGGCTGTCTGTCTTGCCAACCAGCCTTGAAGACGAACAAATAGTAAGATAAAGACTGATGTTACAAGGATTCCTTTTAAAATGTTGAAAGGAACAATTCCTGTAATGATAATCTCAGCAGGAAGCTCAAAATTCATGAAGTATTTATATGCGGGAAGGAACACAAAATAATTAAGAATTCCCATACTGATACTCATGACCACAGTTCCTGTGATAAGTCCGATCAACAAACCTTTTTTAGATTGAAAACGTGAATAAATATAATATGTCGGTAGAATCAAAAGCACTCCCGCCATAAAGTTTGCAACATGACCAATCGGAACGCCGGTATCGCTTCCTGTCATGATGTAATCAATCACGTTCTTGAATAATTCAACTAATATTCCTGCAAGAGGACCTAATGTTACTGTCGCAATCAATGCAGGCACATCACTGAAATCTACCATTAAAAACTTTGGAAATGGTGGAATCGGGAAGTTAAAAAGCATTAACACATAGGATATGGCACTTAACATACCAACCGTTACAAACGTGCGTGTATTCATTTTTCTCATAAACCTCTCTCCTTTAGGAGATTCATCTCATATCGAAGATAGCTCAAGCCAAAGGTAGCATTAAAAAACCCCTAGATACGTATATCTAGGAGAACGATAAGGCATACCCTAATAAACGTTCAGCTTCCCTTTTTCTAAACGTTCTGGCATAAACCTTCATCTTCTCCCATCCAGACTATACTGTCGGCTTTGGAATCGCACCAAATCCTGCCCGTGAAGGCTCGCGGGCTTAGAGACAAATGTCTCATCACCGCCGGTAGGGAATTTCACCCTGCCCCGAAGACGAATCTTTATTTTTTTATACATTTTCATTATACATAATGACAGGAGTTATGTGAAGGAAAACAGTTTGAATTCGAAATATTTTTGTTTACTAATGGAATATTCAGGTTTACGATTCCATTATTGTATGTTTAATACTTGTTGAGGATATATAGGTGTCTTAAGATCCAGGTCATTCCAAGCCACCAAGTCATTCACATCGACTCCTTGTGCGACTGAAATGGAGTATAAGGTGTCCCCTTGTTTCACTACATACCCACTTCCAGCTGACAGAGGGATGGCTAACGATTGATTAATTACCAAATTATTGGTTTCATTTAACCCATTGGCCCTCTTAATATCCTCTACGGATATATTGTATTGCTGAGAAATCCCCCAGAGGGTTTCTCCCTTATGTACGACATGATTTACCATGTTTTCATTATTATGAACTTTTTTCGTACTTACATCATGAGTGATATCAGCTGTTCCAGAAACACCCACTGCCTGATAGGGATCCCGCTCCTGAGCAAACACAAGCTGCCCGACCTCACCTTGTCCAAATACCATATAGGGATCGATTGCATTTTCCTTATCAATCGTCCATTCACCCCTGTGCACCTCAAAATGCAGGTGAGCTCCTGTGGATCTGCCTGTATTTCCTAAATTTCCAAGCTGTTGACCTTGATCCACTTCTTGATTTTCTTCAACAAGCCGGTTCTTAAGATGAGCATAAACGGTTTCATACCCATTTTCATGCCTAATGAATACTACATGTCCGTAGCTTGGAGATAGATATGATCTAATCACCTTACCTTTGGCAACAGAATAAACAGGAGAGCCTATGTCTCCTCCTATGTCCATTCCTTTATGAGTACCAGACCTTGTCCCATATGAATCCGTTATCATCCCTTCAACAGGAAATGTCCAGGATACCGTTTCCTCCACGATCTTATTCGTCTCTGCTTTCGCTATCTTTCCTGTAAAGAACATAATGCTCACACACAATGCTAACAGGAATACAATTAAGAGCCTTCTTACATAATCCAAAATCATGCTTGTCCTCCTTACCCATTTAACGCAATACCTTATTTCTTCCCTACTGAAGCTTCACGTCCGCTACCTTTTCATCTATTAACCCATTCTTACCTTCTCACCATCATTTCATGCACTCCCCACTATATGTAGACCCTCCATTCAATATTCACAAGTGAATGAGATAATTTTCCTTTGAGTAGTTTGTCTAAGTCTAAGATAAATATACACCCAAAAGCGGAGGCGGCTCGTTCAGAGGCGACAAGCATAAGACGAACAGGCAGGAAAGGCGTTCTTTGCCTTTTTGGCCTGTTTGACTTATGACCTCGAGGGGCTAGCCGCTGGAGCTGGATGACACCCAAAAGCGGAGGCGGCTCGTTCAGAGGCGACAAGCATAAGATGAATTGGCCGGGAAGGCGTCCTTTGCCTTCTTGGCCAATTTAGCTTATGACCTCGAGGGGCTAGCCGCCGGAGCTGGACGACACCCAAAAGCGGAGGCGGCTCGTTCAGAGGCGACAAGCATAAGACGAACAGGCCGGAAAGGCGTTCTTTGCCTTTTGGGTCTGTTTGACTTATGACCTCGAGCCTCTAGCCGCCGGAGCTGGATGACACCCAAAAGCGGAGGCGGCTTGTTCAGCCCTGACAAGCATAAGATGAATTGGCCGGGAAAGCGTCCTTTGCCTTCTTGGCCAATTTAGCTTATGACCTCGAGGGGCTAGCCGCCGGAGCTGGACGACACCAAAAGCGGAGGCCGCTCGTTCAGCCCCGACAAGCATGCCCTTCACACAAAAAAAGACCGGAAACGGATTCCTTTCCCGCTTCCAGTCTTTCTGTGATAACTAATTTTCGAATGTTTTCTTATTCGGGCTGATAGGAGTCTCAATGGGTTCGTTGAACATGAATCCATTCCAGCTTTCCTGTTTAATGTTTTCGAATTGAACTCTTTCATACCCGGAGCTTTTGCTTGTCAGTAAAATGCCTTCAATCATTTCCATGGCTGTTTCGTTGTCTAATATTTCTATGTCCAGTTCATTTAAGAAATTGATGGTTAGATATTCATCTGATTCCTTTACACTGATATTGATGTTTTTAGGAATCACACTTTGGAACAGGCTCGTCTCTGAGCTTTTCATTGCCTGAATGGACTCTTTGACATTTCCTCTATTTATATTATCCGGTACGAGGAAGCGTTCCCTTCCATTTGGCGAGTAAAGGTAATAAGCCGTATGAGCATCTTCATTAAGGTCGATTTTTGAGAATTCCCCGGTGGAGCTGAATTCCGGGACTGAGCCGTCTTGTTCTTGAAGAACCACTTCATTTAACCCCTTATGCTGAAATGAGTATAATAGAGTATGGTAAAAAGCGTATTCCACTGCACTACCGCCACTATAAGAATGCTCAGGATCCAAAGTGAAAATGACTTTGTTTTCACCCATTGTAAATTTGCCTTTTAAAGGGAGAAAGTCTTCCATCCCCCACTCACCTTCAGGCAACTCACCTGCAATTTCTTCATAACGGGTCAACCAGCCTTCTTCCCCTTCTGCAGGGCGATCGACAATTGAAATAGGTACAGGTACCGCTTCAGGTGAAACGAGTCCATAAGAATAGTAGTCCTGCCCTTCCAAGTCTTCTTCATATAAAGATAATCTTTCTGCCGTAGTTGGTTGAATGTCTTTTTCAGTCTCAGCCATACTAAGCTCGCTATTATCCTTTTCAACTGTCATTTGGTCTTTATCGGCGTCATCATGTATCATTTCTGATTTATCACTTGATTTCGCCAGGGAATCTTGTGCTGAATTCGGTGCTGAATCCCCACCTGAAGATTCCGTTGATTTCATTTCTGATTTTTCCATAGTATTTTCATTGAATTGATTTAATACGGTTGGAGCAAGCATGACCATGATGAAAATGGCTGCCAGCGCTGCGACTGTTGGAATAAAACGGTTAAATGCAATAAACTTCTTTTTGTTCTGGCGTTCTATTTTTGCATATATCGATTGAGGAGTTCGAACATCTTTGATTTGAGGAAGCTTTTTGACGAGGTCCTCTATATCACGATCTTTCCATTCTGACTGTTTCAATGTCTCTTTCCTCCTTTGGTAGCCGTTGATTCATTTCAATTCTTAACCACTTTATGGCTCTATGCTGGGTCGTTTTCACTTTACTTTCAGACCAGCCGAGGACTTCAGATGTTTCAACAATTGAAAGTTCTTGTAAGTAACGCATAATAATGACCATCCGATAATCCGTCGAACAGTTTTTCAAACATTCGTACAATACCTGAACTTCTTCCTTCGCAACAGTAATTTCTTCCGGAAGCGCCCCATCGTCTGTCACATCATTCCGGCTCCAATCGAATTTATCCAATATCCGATGCTTCCAGTTCTTCTGTTTTCTAAAATGATCTATGGCTACATTTTTTGCAATCGAAAAAAGCCACGTTTTTTCAGAGCTTTTCCCTTCAAAACGCTCATGCGATTTAAGCACCCGTATATATACTTCCTGCACCAGATCTTCAGCCTGCTGCTTATTCTGTACCATGTATATAAGGAATTGAAAGACGTCCTGATGATACTCAGTGTATAATTTCTCAAAAACGGAGTTCACTTGCTTCCCTCCCCGTCAATTTATTAGTCGTTTTTTCTGTAAAAAAGTTACACACTATCAATATAGTATTTTTCTGGTAAAAAGGAAAGACTTATATTAAATACAGGTTTCACCTCAAATTTACTTCAAATAAAAAGTCAACAAGGTACTTATCCCCTGTTGACTTCTCATATTCTCATCATTTTTTCAACATCATTTTCTACTCACAGAGAAAAAATAAAGAATGTTTCCCATGTAACAAGAAAAAACGTCAAGTTTCTATGGATATCATCGATTCTTGGCTAAATGGGAAGAAAGAAAGTGAAGGTTGTCCCTTGATCGACTTTACTTTGTACTTGGATATGACCTTTATGGGACTCAATGATGTTCTTTGCGATCGCGAGGCCCAGACCAGTACCGGACTTCCCTCTTGTTCTGGCTTTATCCGCTTTATAGAAGCGCTCGAATACAAAAGGAAGATCTTCTTCAGGAATCCCGGAACCCGTGTCTTTTACGTGGAATAAATAACCACCCTTGCTTTCCGTCAGGGAGACGGTTACTTCTCCATCTGTAGGAGTATGTCTTAAAGCATTATCAATAAGATTGGTTAATACTTGTTCAATCCGGTCCGGATCCATGTGAATTTCATTTTTGATTCCTACGTCACTTTCAAAGTAAACGGATACCTTTTTTTCTTTGGCCAGTCCAATAAATTTATTCGTCACTCTTTCGGTGAAAGGCATGACACCAATGACGTCTTTATTTAGTGTGATATGCCCCGCTTCCATACGGGCCAAATCCAGAAGGTCGTTGACCAGACGCCCCATCCGCAATGACTCATCATAAATAATTCGGGCTATCTCTTTCTTTTCTTCTTCTGTTTCCGCAATATCATCAACGATCGCTTCACTATATCCTTGAAGCATAGAGATTGGCGTACGGAGTTCATGTGAGACATTGGCGATAAAGTCTTTCCGAAGCTTATCCAATCTTCTCTCTTCTGTCATATCGCGCACCACCGCCACGGCTCCCCTGATGTTGTTGTTATTGTAGAGAGGACTGATAATCACCACATACGAACGCCCCTGCAGACTCAATTCACCTGTCTGCTCCATTTCTGTAACGACCACGCTCTGCAATAATTCTTTTACAGTAGTTGGGATGGCTTCCTCACTGTTTTCACTTTGCTCATAATACCAATGCTGAAGGAAGCGATCGGCAGGTGGATTAGTGATCAAGATCGTGCCGTCTCTATTAAAGGTGATAACTCCATCGGCCATACTGCTCAAAATAGAGGAGAGCTGCTCCTTCTCCTGGCTCAATGCGTTAATGTGAAACTTAAGCTGCCTGCCCATTTGGTTAAATCCTGTTGCGAGTTCACCGATTTCATCCTTCGTCAAAATCGGAACCTTTGTATCAAACTTACCCTTTGCTACCTCAAAGGCTGCTTCCCTCATTTTCCTTAGTGGTGCAGTGATACGTGTGGAAAGGAAGAAAGCAAAGATGGTCGTTAGAATAATGGCAATCCCGGCAGCAAGCAAGATCAGTTTCGTTGTTTGACGTGTTGTATCTTTAATAACACCAAGAGACTGATAGAGATATACCGCTCCATCTTCTTCATCAATATGAAGAGGAGTCCCTACAATGATGATATTTTCATATCGGTTAGACGACATTTCCGAAGATAATTCAATCTCTTTCTTGATGGTGATTTCTTTTGTTTTCACCGATTGAAGTTGTTTATCATCAGAAATATACTCATGAATATTGTTTTGAAATGCTGTAGAATCCTGGGAATAAAGTGATTCATTCTGGTCTAATGAAATAATGATATTGACTGGATCATCGATGATTTCTTTCCCCAGTTCCATCCCCAGCTCCAGGTCTTTATGATTTTCAATGACTCTCGCCACTTTTTCAGCCGTTTGGGTTAGTTCTTTTTCGACCACATCGACGTGATAGTTTTGAAAGAATTCCAGTAAAAGAATCGTAAGGATAAATAACACAAAGGAAACTAAGAGGAGAATCGTTAGCCACAGCTTCCCTACAACACTACGCCATAGCCTCATTCATTTGTTACCTCGAACTTGTAGCCTACTCCCCATACGGTAACAATCATCTTTGCAGCCATCTCGGATACTTTATTCAGTTTTTCTCTTAATCGTTTCACATGTGTATCGACCGTACGCAGGTCCCCGAAGAATTCATAATGCCACACTTCCTTAAGCAGGTGCTCACGGTCAAATACTTTGTCAGGAGCTTTTGCAAGGAAATATAGGAGCTCGTATTCTTTTGGTGTTAAGTTCACATCTTTACCGTCAGCGGTTACCCGATGGGCATCATTATCGATTGTAAGATGAGGATAGACAATAAGGTCCTTCGCCTTGGCATCTGTTTGAATAAAGCTAGTCTTTGAAGAGCGTCTTAATAACGCTTTCACTCTCAGTACCACTTCGCGAGGGGAAAAAGGTTTCACTATGTAATCATCGGTTCCCACTTCGAACCCTTGCACTCTGTTCACTTCTTCTCCTTTAGCAGTAAGCATGATCACAGGCGTCGCTTTCTTTTCACGAAGGTACTTACATACTTCGATCCCGTCCATTCCCGGCATCATGATATCCAGTAAGATACAGTCGTAATTATTCTCCAGAGCAAGCGCCAAAGCTTCCTCTCCATTTTCGGCTTCATCGATTTCATAGTTTTCTCTTTCAAGATACATTTTTAACAGTCTGCGAATCCGGTCTTCATCATCTACAACTAAAATTCGAATATTTTCCTCCATGGGTACATCCCCCTTTTGTATAATTACACCATATTATCCTATATTTTATATGAAAAAAGAAGCTGACTCAAAGAGAATATCACTCTCGTTATAGCCAGCTCCTTCCCCGTTCGTCATTTAAGCGTATGAATGCAGTCCTGCGATAATGAGGTTTACAGCCACCAGGTTGAATAGAATAATGGCGACCCCGATGACGGCTAACCATGCAGACTTCTCACCGTGCCATCCTTTAGAGAGGCGTAGATGCAGAAATGCCGCATAGAATAAGAATGTAATTAATGCCCATACTTCTTTGGGATCCCATCCCCAGAATCGAGTCCAGGCAATTTGAGCCCAGATCATTGCGAAGATGAGCCCTCCCAGTGTAAATACTGGAAAGCCGATTAATACTGAGCGGTAACCGATTTCGTCCATCAGGTCCAGATTCACATTTTTCACGAGTGGCTGTAATTTCGCAGCTATTCGCTTTCTGAAGATTAAGCGTAATAGAAGATAAATTCCAGTTCCAATCAGAAACGACCAAATAACGGTATTAAGTTTCTTAGCATTGATGAGGGCTGGCATTTCTACCAGCGGCTCCATTACATTGTCAGTTAATAATTGTCCTTCATTCGGTCCGACAAGGGCCGGCAGTGTGTATTCAGAAATCGCTTCGGCCCCTTCTTGATCGACATACTGAAAATTCGCTTCATAATTTCCCAGGGTAAAAGCAGTTGATGCAACTACAAACCCTAATACGACCACTAAAGAATACATGACGGTTTCTAGCCAAAACGATTGTTTGCTTCCTTTTGTATGTTGCACTGATTTCAATAAGTAGATTAACCCTGCCACAAAACTGATGGATAAAATCGCTTCCCCCGCTGAAACAGTTGTGACGTGGATTTTCAACCAATCACTTTGAAGAGCAGGAATCAGTGGACTAATGTCTTTAGGGAACATACTGGCATAGGCGATCACCAAAAGTGCAAATGGTAATGCAATGACACCCAGTATCGTTGTTTTATACATAAAGTAAAGTATGATAAAGGCTCCGACAAGCATCATTCCGAAAAAGGTTGTAAATTCAAATAAATTACTTACTGGAGCGTGTCCTGCTGCCCCCCATCTTAAAAAGAAGTAGCCTAATTGAGCGGCAAATCCGATAAGGGTTAAAACAATTCCAATTAATCCCCACTTTTGCTGATTCGTTTCAGTTGTATTCTTTTGGCGGATGCTTCCACCAAAAAACAACGTAGCAATCAAATACATCATGAAGGATACATAGAGTAAATTACTACTCCACTCTGCCATTGTTATCGTTGACATCTTCATTCCTCCTTGCTTCGTCTTTTTGTTGTTGATCTTCAGGTTCCTGTATACCGGTACCTTCCAAAACGAAGTTGATTTCATTTTTTAATCCATGCCAGTTTTTATTCGTATGACCGGCTACGATGACTCCATCTTCACTTCGCCTGATCCAGATTCTTCGGTGATGCCAATATGCACCTTGTACGACACCTATCATAAAGATGGCTCCACCAACGGCTAAAATCCAAAGAGTGAGATCCTTATGAACGGTTAAAGCAGATACATCTCTCGTCTCAACACCTGCAAATGACAATTTATATTCATTGTCACCAAGCGGTTCCAGATTTTGCTGGATTCCTACAAAGCTCACTTCACCATCGGGCTTTTCAGGAGAGAACAACTTGAATAGGAATGCAGGATTATTCGGTAAAGGAGACTTTGTTTGCGGCTCTCCTTGTTCATTAAATCCAGAGAAATCAGGATAATATCCCATCAATTCTACTTTATAACCTTCTTCAAATGCATAGGTATCCTGAGGATCAAATAGGTCGACGGTGAATTTACCGAAACTGTCCCCTGACTCTTTATTATCGAATGTAAAGGACATTGATTTAAATTCGTCCAACTTGTAACTGGTTTGATAGACAGCGAAATTCCCGAATTTAAGGGGATGATTCACTTTAATGGAGTCCTCTTTTTCCACTTCACGGTCAGCCGTTTGTCCTGGAAGTTTATCTCCGGATTCTTTATACAGTACCACGTCAGACTGGAAATTCTTTGCGATGGTTCCATTCTTATCAATGGCTTCCCCAAATACTTCTTTGTCTTTATCTTTATCGTATGTCTCTAACGTAAACCCTTTATTTTCTAAGTAATATTCTTGTTTCGTACCAGGAACCGCCCTTGTTTCACCTTCACGGATCCACACGGTTTCATCAATATACATTCCGGGAACGAATCGCAGCATGCCCCCGAAAAGGAAAATGATAAGACCAATATGATTGACATAGGGACCCCATCTCGAGAAACGATTTTTCTCTGCAAGAATGTTTCCGTCTTCTTCCCGGATCTTGTATTTTTTTTGAGTTAACTTTTCCTTGATCTTACTTATTGAATCATTGACTTCTACCATTTCTGTTTTCCCATAGATTCGTTGACGCTTCAGGAAACCAACATGTCTGGAAACACGTTGATTCTTGAGGGCACGATAGAGGGGAATCACCCGATCCAGACTGCAGATCACGAGGGAAACTCCAATCGATGCGATTAATAATAGATACCACCATGAACTATATAAATCATGGAACCCTAACGTATAATATAACTCTCCAAAAAAGCCGTATACATCTTCATAGTATTCATTTGCCGGCTGTCCATTCGGAATATACTGTTCCTGGGGCAAAATCGTACCGACTGCAGAGGCGATAAGTGTGATGACAATTAACCATACGCCAACCTTAACAGATGAAAAGAAATTCCAAATCTTATCGACTATCGATTTGTTATACGTTTGGGAACGTCTAGCACTACCCTCGTATCGCATGTCATGAAGCTTCTCGTTCTTCGCTTCATCCGTTAAAGCACGTCCGCAGGATTCGCAGAGAACGGTACCATTCGGGTTTACATGACCGCATACACATTTGATCTCTTTCATGTTAAAACTCCTTATATCAAGTTAAACTGCTGAACTAAGGCTTAATGCTCTCTAAATCTTCAATGATATCGTTTTCTGACATCGTTCCTGTAATGATCTTTTCGATTTTACCTTGAGGGTTAATGAGGAAGGTTGTTGGTAACGGATCAATGCCGTATGCATTTTGAACTTCTTCTTCCTCGTCCACTACAATCGGGAACTCTAACCCGTGTTTCGATACGAAACGATTGATAAGAAAATCCGATTCCCCCACATTAACAGCCAATATCTCTACACCTTGATCTTTATATTTCGAATATTGATTATTCATATAAGGCATTTCTCTTTCACATGGTTTGCACCATGTTCCCCAGAAATTCAGGAATACCCCTTGACCCTCATAGTCGGACAAACGATGTTTATTCCCTTCCATATCCTCCAAAACAAAGTCAGGCGCTTGATCCCCCACCTTCAACTTCCCTCTTTCATCCTTCGTAAAGTTTGCATACAAGGTATATGCAACCGCAGAAGTCAGTACAATGAGGATTATGGTCCGGATGAGTAATCTGCGTTTTTTCTTATCCATGTACGTGTGCCTCCCATATTGAAATCGTTCTCAAAAAATGGAAAAGTTTTTTTCTCTCTTTACAGTAGCAAAGGGCCTGATGTCATAAGAATTCACTTATGAGACCAGTCCCTGCCATAATGTAATGTTCCATTCCTTCATAATAAGCAGGGAAATATCCCTTATATTTCAGGGTAAAATTCCTTTCTCATTATATCATTTATCACTTTATAGATAGTGTAAATTATATGAAGGATATGTGACACTTTCCATGCTATTTTCTATCGGATGCTTCCCGTTTCAGCCAGTGTTCTTAGCTGCTTCACTTCATGGGGAGTAAGTTCCCTTCCTTCTCCTGCGTTCAAACCATGAAGAGTAAGGAATGCATATCTTTCTCGTTTCAGCTTCTGAACCGGATATCCAAGGGCTTCGAACATTCTGCGCACTTGGCGGTTTCTGCCCTCATGAATGGTAATTTCGACGATGGATTTCCCTTGTTTCTTATCAATGCTTAATACTTTCACTTTTGCTGGAGCCGTCATGCCGTCCTCCAGTTTAACCCCTTTTTCAAGTTCTCTGATTTTGAACTTAGGTGGGATGCCTTTTAATCTCGCTACATACGTTTTTTCAATTTCGTTACTTGGATGCATCAGGGAGTTAGCGAAATCCCCATCATTGGTTAGAAGAAGAATACCTGACGTTTCATAGTCCAGTCTTCCTACCGGATAGATTCTTTCTTCTATTTCAGGGAAGAAATCGGTTACGACTTGACGGTCTTTATCGTCAGTCACAGCTGAGATGACCCCTCTTGGTTTATAGAGCATATAATATACTTTATTTTCTCTTTCAATCTGAATACCTGTCACTTCAACTCTATCGGAATTAGAAACCTTTGTTCCTAATTCTTTTACTACTGTACCATTGACCTTTACTTTGCCTTCTATAATTAATTGCTCAGCTTTTCTTCGTGACGCTACGCCACTATGAGCAATAACCTTTTGTAATCGTTCCACGGTATTTCACCTCATTTAATTTTCAATACATTTGTCTTCATGAATTATTACACAATCCAGACAAAATAGAAAGGTATAAAGAAAAATCGACTTTTTCAGTCGATTTCTTTATACCTTATTATTTCCTTTATTAATAGATGTCAACCATTATTAAAACATGACCGTGACGATGAAGATTGCAGCTACGATTCCTACGACATCGGCTAGTAATCCAACTTTGAGGGCGTCCCCCATCTTCCGGATGCCTACTGCCCCGAAGTACACGGTCAGTACGTAAAGGGTCGTATCGGTACTTCCCTGTAAGGTTGATGCAAGTCTTCCTATAAAGGAATCTGGCCCGTGGGTAGCGACTATATCGCTCATCATACCCAGGGCAGCTGTTCCTGAAATGGGCCTGATAATGGCAAGTGGTACAATTTCAGGGGGAATACCGAGTGCAAGTAATCCCGGACGGATGAGGTTTACGAAGAACTCAAGTGCCCCTGATTCTCTGAAAATGGTAATGGCTACAAGCATCCCAATGAGAAAAGGAATGATTGACACGGCTATTTTAATGCCTTCTTTTCCCCCATCGACGAACACTTCATACGTAGGTACCTTTTTGAGTGTTCCATAGATTAAAATGAAGCCGATCATAATGGGGATCAACCATAATGAAATCGTGGATATCCATTGCATCTACTTCACCTCTCTACGAGTACGTCTATAATGAAAATATCGGTCTATCAATATGGCTCCTATGGTGGAGAGCATGGTCGCGATCAAGGTTGGTCCCACAATTTCAGTCGGGGAAGCAGAATCATATTTCATCCGGATCGCAATGACAGTTGTTGGTATGATGGTAAGGCTCGACGTATTAATGGCTAAGAAGGTAATCATCGATCTGCTGGCATAGTCTCTTCCGCCGTTCAATTCCTTTAATTGCTCCATCGCTTTAATCCCAAGAGGTGTTGCTGCGTTTCCAAGACCGAACATATTGGCCATCATATTCGATAATATATACCCCATCGCGGGATGATTATCAGGCACCTCTGGAAACAACCGGGTGACAAAGGGTCTGAACAGCCTTGCCAGTTTATCCAATAATCCCGCTTCCTGGGCAATCCTCATGATTCCCAACCAAAACACCAATACACTGACCAACCCTATACAAAGAGTAACGGCTTCATTTGCTGAAGTGAAAATGGCTTCGTTTACTTCTTTCATCTTGCCATTGATAATGGCGAATACTAAACCTATGATGGTCATCCCCACCCAAATGAGATTAACCATGATCCCTGACCCCTATAAAGGACTCAAAGGAATAGGCCCAGAATTTCCACCAGCTCTTTTCTTCTTCAGCTTCATCCGTTGTTTTAAAGTAAATGGGAAGAGTATCTACTTCTTCGTCTTCTAAATACACGACAGCCTTCCCTACTACTTCAGGTACATTTTTATTCTTTAACCATTCCTCTTTAGGCTTTAACATTTTGTACTCTACCTTCACATCATCCACTTCATCATCTTTAAGGGTTAGGACGGATTCTCGTTTAAGATAGGCATGATCCTTATATATTTCGTCATCCATTTTTTCAATCATGCCTTCTTCCAGGACGATCTTATAATCATATTGCTTAAACCCGTATTCAAACATCCCTATATGATCATTCCAATCATCAGGTCCATTCAGGGTAACGGCAATCAGGTTCTCCCCGTCCTTGGAAGCTGTGGACACAAGCGTTCTTTTGGCTAGTTTTGTATATCCCGTTTTCCCACCCGTACTATGCTTATACAATTCTGTTAATAATCTATTTTTGTTCTTCCACTTCCGGTCCCACTTTTCTTCAGGATTTGGTGCTGTATGCACTTTTGTCCCTGCAATCTCCTTATATACTTCATTCTCCATTGAATATCTAGTCAGAACTGCCATATCGTAAGCAGTGGAATAGTGGTCTTCATGATCATCGAGACCATGTGGATTGGAAAAATGCGTATTTTTCATTCCGATTTCATTCGCTTTTTCATTCATCATATAAGCAAACCCGTCAAGACTTCCTCCAACAGATTCTGCAATAGCGACTGCCGCATCATTCCCGGACCTCAACATAAGCCCGTAAACGAGATCTTCCAGCTTGATTTTCTCCCCCGCTTTCAGGTAAAGGGAGGAACCTTCCGTGCCCGCTGCATTCGAAGATACCGTTACTTCCTTATCCATCATTCCGGATTCAACCGCAAGAATCGCCGTCATGATTTTTGTGATGCTTGCTATCCGACTTTGACTGTGGGCATCCTTTTCATACAGAATCCGCCCCGTCTCCTGATCCATTAAAATCGCCCGCTGTGAACTAACAGAAGGTGCGGCCTGAACTTCATTGGAAACCACTACAAATAGCAAGGTGAGGATAAGAATATAATATATGTAATATTTCACTCTCTTTCGATTCACACCCATCTACTCCTTTAATTCTAACGTGTTTGTACAAGTTTATGCAGGACAAGGGGTAATATGAATGAAAATCCGGAATTCACATTTAGGTTCAATTTCTGGTATTTGACCCACGAAAAAGACACAGCAGAGAAACTTTGCTGTGTCTTTTCGTGATTCTATTCTTTTGGATCCGGACCCCTGCCAGTCCATTTATATTTCATTCTGCCCTACTCTTTCGATTCCATCGTTTCTTGAAATTTCTCAAAAAACAAGTCCGCTTCATCCTGCATGAATTCATCCTCGATATTTTCAGGTAGGGGAGGAAGTTCTTCTATTCTCTTCAAGCCGAAATAGTCCAGAAATTCTTTTGTCGTACCGAATAAGTAGGCACGACCTGTCCCTTCTGCTCTTCCAACTTCCTTCACGAGCCCTTTTGACGTAAGGGTCTGAATGGGACGCTCGGTTTTGACGCCTCTGATTTGTTCAATTTCCATCCTCGTGATCGGTTGCTTATAAGCGACTATCGCAAGTGTTTCAAGAGCTGCTTGTGATAAAAAGCTTACATTTGGTGACTCAACCAATTTCTTTAAATAATCGGCGTTGCTTTTTTTTGTCACCAATTGAAAAGTGTCTGCTATCTCAATCATATAGATCCCCCGATCGGGATCATTTTCGTAATCCGCCTTTAGCTCCTCGATCACAGCCATCGCTTCCTGATCCCCGATTTCCAATACAGAACAAACTTGCTTTAGTGAAAGACCTTCATCACCAGCTGCAAACAATAAGCTTTCGAGGATCCCTTTCCAATTACTACTGTTCAACTAGACCTACCTCCTCTCCTGCTTCAACAAATATTTCCGTGAAGTTTTTTTCTTGATTGACAATGATCTGCTTTCTCTTCATCAATTCAAGCACGGCAAGGAAAGTAACAACGAGATGTTCTTTATTATCAGACGGGAAAAGACTTGTAAAGGGTGTTCGCTCTTTGATATTTCGCAGACTATGAAGAATATCATTCATTCTTTTTTCAATGGATATTTCCTGTCTGGTTATTCTGGTTTGCACTGGCCGTTGCAGCTTCTTGCGCCTCAATAATTTATGAAAAGCTCCTAACATGTCATATAGAGACACTTGAACCTCGCTATTCTTTAAATCCGCCTCTTCCGTAAATTCCGAGAGATCACTAGGAGGTTTCGTATACACCTGTCCCCGTTCTTCCTCACGGTGCTTCAGCTCATTGGCAGCTTCTTTAAACTTGCGATACTCAATCAACCGCTCAACCAATTCATCACGGGGATCTTCCTCTTCGAATTCAATTTCATCGTTTAAAAGGCCGTCATCATGTTTAGGGAGGAGCATTTTACTTTTAATCGCCAATAATGTAGCGGCCATCACTAAGTACTCACTGGCAACATCAAGTTGCAAATTCTTCATCGTATGTACATATAACATATACTGCTCAGTAATTTGAGCCATAGGAATATCATATATATCAATTTCCAACGAATTAATCAGATGCAAAAGAAGATCTAACGGACCTTCAAAAGCGTCAATCTTCACATTGTATTCCACTTTATCACCAAATTTCTAATTACAGTCATTCCTGATCGCTACTTAATAGTATAGTAGATTGACCACTATTCTCCAATAGAAAGTTTTTGCATAAAGAGGATGTACTTGTCGTTTTGGCAAAGATGGAGAATATGCTACACTTTAAATACTCAGACGTTATTTCATAATATAGGAGGGACTCACATGGTTTATCCTAAACCTTACTTAGAATTTTTAATGTATTTCCATGGAAATCGTGATTACTTCGAGTGCCATGAGGTGTTGGAAGAACATTGGAAATATGCAGATCCTAAGAACCGTTCTTCCCATTGGGTTGGATTAATCCAGATTGCTGTGGGTTTGTATCATTACAGAAGAGGTAATCTCTCAGGAGCAGCCCGGACACTTAGGAAAGCCGTTCAAAATATCGAACTGAATCAGGATGAACTTTCCCGATTAGGGATCCATCCTGGTAAACTTCAGGAAAAACTCGTTGATATCACCCATGGACTAAGTACCAACCAGCCCTATAACAGCATCAATATCCCCCTGACGGATTCATCTCTACAAAAGCAGGTCCAATCACTGTGTGAGGACAATGGGTACTCCTGGTGTTCTCCAAGTGATTTAAACAATATCGAGCTCATTCATCGTCATTCCCTGCGTGACCGTTCGGAAGTGATTTTAGAACGAAAAAATGCTTTACAACGAAAAAAAAGAGGCTGACCACCTACAGATCCGGTGGCCGTCCTCTTTATTGATCTTCGTCTATTACTTTATCTTGATCGATTTCGTCACACTTCTCAAAGAATGAAGCGGTCTCTGAATTCGGCTTCACTTCATGCTCAGAATGCATGTCTCTAAGATGCTTCACCATTGATTTCCCAATTCCTTCGTGCCGATGGGATGGATTAACGGATATATGCTGAATTTCTAAAGTACTATCTGTCTTGAATACTCCAATTAAACCTACTATGTCCTCTTCTTTCCATAAAAAGAGCTGCCAATTATCTTCAGTTTCGTATTGCTTCATCGTCTGTTGAAGCTTCTTCAAATCCTTTTCATTTGGCATGAAAGATAATAATCCCATTGCGATCTTTTCAAACGCCTTTTTATACCGAATTAACATATTTACCCCTCGTTATGTTTTATGTCTAATCTATTTATTTCCTATTATAGACAAAAACTAGAAATTTAATTGATATGAACGTTTATTTATCTTACTAAATTTACTTTTATTAATCAACTTTAACCAATCAGTTTCCAGCCAGGAACAGCCAGTAGATGACTCCCCATACTATGCCTGATACTAATAAAAACAAGAACAATCCCTTATTGCTGATCTTCATAAATGACTCCTTTGTCTACACTATATTCATCTATATATGTCATTGCTATTGTATAGTAAAATCACTATTTGTTAAAGTATGTAATTAGATATGAAAAAAAAGTAGTCTTTAAGTACGATATACTTAAAGACTATGTTTCCAGCTTATTTAAATCTTATATCGAGTGAAATCATATCCTCATATGTCTCTCTTTGAACAGCTAATCTTGCTTCTCCATTCTCGACAAATACGACAGCGGGACGGGGAATACGATTGTAGTTATTCGCCATAGAATATCCATATGCACCAGTACAGAACACAGCAAGAGTGTCACCAGCTTCTGATTGCGGGAGGGGTAAATCCCAAATCAACATATCTCCGGATTCACAGCATTTACCAGCGATTGACACGGTTTCTTCAGGGGGATGATCCGCTTTATTTGCAATCACCGCTTCATATTTTGCCTTGTAGAGAGCCGGTCTTATATTATCACTCATTCCCCCATCAATGGCTAAGTACTTTCGGATGTTGGGCACTTCTTTTCTTGACCCCAATGTATATAGGCTGGTCCCTGCATCTCCAACAAGGGAACGTCCCGGCTCGATCCAAATCTCCGGCATTTCAAGGTTGTACCTCTCCACTTCCTGTTTTACAGCCGCAATCATTTCCTTCACATATTGTGCAGGTGGAATCGGGTCATCATCCTTCGTATAGCGAATTCCAAATCCACCGCCTAAGTTGATCACTCTCGGATCGTAATCATATTGAGATTTCCATTTTGCCACCTTCTCAATGATTTTTTTTGCAGCAAGAATGAAGCCTGTCGTCTCGAATATTTGAGATCCGATATGGCAATGAAGACCTAACAATTCAATACCTTCATAGCTCATCGCCATTTTCATAGCATCCCGGGCTTGACCATTCCCCAAATCGAATCCGAATTTGGAATCCTCTTGTCCGGTTAAAATATAATCATGAGTATGGGCTTCTATCCCAGGTGTCACTCTTAATAAAACCTTCGTCACTCTTTCAGTGGATTGTGAGATGGCATTCACAAGTTGCAGCTCGTAGAAATTATCGACGACAATGCAGCCTATATTGTTTTCAATGGCCATCATCAGTTCTTCTTCAGATTTATTATTTCCATTAAAATGGATGCGTTCAGGAGGGAATCCTGCCTTTAAGGCAGTGTACAACTCCCCTCCTGAAACCACATCCAGAGATAATCCCTCTTCTTTCATCAATTGAAAGACCGCGATACATGAAAATGCCTTACTGGCATAGGCAACTTCCGCTTTCACTCCAAGGGAATCAAATGTTTCTTTAAAGCCTCTTGCCCGTTCTCTAATGAGTGCAGTGTCATAAACATAAAGGGGTGTACCGTATTGTTTGGCTAGTTCTAAGGTGCTCACCCCTCCTATCGTTAAATGACCATTTTTTATTTCTGCTGATCCATGAAGATGCATGAAACGTCTCATTCCCCTCTTTAATGCTCTGCTAATTAAACGTAATTTACCACAGAATGAGAGTTGTTGCAATATTTCTAAGATTCCGCCGGCTGCTTATACTTATTTCTCGGCTGCACGATGCTAGGCCGAATTTTGGATCCCGGCACGGCTTTTCTTATCAGAATCTGCATAAACGCCTTTGGACTGAACGGAATTAAAGGCCATAAGTAAGGTGTATTGAGTGATTTAATATTCACTACAAATAGTATAAATAGCGTGCTGCCGATCATAAGGCCGGGAATATGGAAGAATGCGACTAATACAAGAAGTAGAAGTCTTGCCATCTTATTCGCTACACTTAGTTCATAACTAGGAGTCGCAAATGTACCGATTGAAGCAACCGCTACATAAAGGATGACCTCTGGTTGAAAGAGACCGACGTCAATCGCAATTTGTCCAATTAATACAGCCGCTATTAAACCCATAGCTGTGGAAAGCGGGGTCGGGGTATGAATGGCGGCAATCCTGAACATCTCGACTCCCATATCTGCTATAAACAATTGAACGATGACAGGTATATTTGTCTGTTCATTCGGTCCTACATATTTTATGACCTCAGGTAATAATGAAGGATCCAGAACGAATAAATACCACAACGGAAGTAAGAACAAGGATGCGAGTACACCCATGAATCTTGTCCATCTTACAAATGTTCCGACAGCAGGCGATTGCCTGTACTCTTCAGCATGCTGCAGATGATGGAAGAAGGTAGTCGGTGTGATGATCACACTTGGTGAAGTATCCACGAAAATAAGAACATGTCCTTCTAATAGGTGAGTGGCAGCTACGTCCGCCCTTTCCGTGTATCGTACTAATGGATATGGATTATACCCCTGCTTCACCAGAAATTCCTCTACGGTTTTATCCGCCATCGTGAGACCATCAATTTTGATGCTTTTCAACTCTTTCTTGATCACTTCGACTAAGCTTGGATTTGCAACATCATCTATATAGCAAATGGAAATGTCAGTTTTAGATCGTTCTCCGATACGAAATATTTCAAACCTCAATCGTGGATCCCGAATTCTTCGTCTTGTTAAAGCGGTATTCACAATAATATTCTCTACATATCCATCTCGGGAACCACGTACTACCTTTTCAGTATCAGGCTCTGAAGGCTGTCGCCCGGGATAACTACGAACATCAACAATGATTGCCTCTTGGTAGCCTTCGACAAAGACTGCTATTAATCCTGATAGCACTTCGTCAACTGCTTCTTCAATCGTTTTTACCGGCTCAACCGATTGATGAACAAGGCGATTATGTACAATCTCATATAATCGGCTCGTTGCACGCTCATGATCATTGATCTCAACGAGTTCCTCCACTATTTGAATAATGTAGGAAGCATCAGTCAACCCGTTAATATAATAGATGTGCACTCCTTTTTTCAAAATCATGAGTTTACGTACACCTAAATCAAAGCTTTTGTTTAATCCTACATGATTCTTCATGTACTCTTCTATAACAGCTAAGTCTTTTGATATTGGTGTTTCTTTCGTTTTCTCAGGCATGATATCCGCTCCTTTCCAAGATGATTTCAACTGCCTTTTTCGTAATGGGCGAACCTTGTGAGTAGTGATCCCTTTTGGCCATTTTGCCTATGTCACCAATCCCGACAATAACGGGAACATCCAGCTCATCAAGGCAATAAACCGTATCACCCGTTAATCTTCCCAAATCCATTTCAGGTACACCAAATTTATCTACCCCATATGGAGTCAATTCACCAAATTTATCAATACATACATCCACTCTTGTCCATTCTGCCTGCCTGGTTTTACTTGCTACCGCAATGATGCCGAGCACGTCTATGCCAGGGTGTTTCGCAACATACTTTAGTGCCCTTTCGCCTGCTCCTTCTCCAATAAATCCACTATCATCAAACATCACAAAGACGGGGTCATTCTTTGCACTTCTGATTAATTTCACAATCTCTGGTCCTGATAATAAAGAAGGATTTCCTTTAGAGCTTGAGATACATCGTCCTCCATACTCTTTTGCCACGCACTCGATTGCCCGCTTGGCATATTCATCTCCATCTGTAATCAGGATCACTTTTCTTTTGTCGTCCATATGAACCCCTGCCTCTTGCTGTTTATTGATGAACCAAGTAGAGCCAATGAAAAAGTGAGCCGACAATTTTCCCAAATACAATCGCCATAATGAGAATGACGATTTGACCTTCAATCCCAATCCGCTTTGCAAGGATCGGGAACACATTCAATACTTCTGTTAATGCAGCCGCCAACAGCCCGATGAACACTCCGCTCGCTAATCCGATGGGCATAAGAACGAGTGGGGAAAAGTGCAGCGTATAATTATTTAAGCTGACAAACCCTCCTGCCAGTGCACCTGTAATGACAGCCAATTCATAGTGGTGTATCATTTTCATTGTTTTTGTTAACTGAGTTAACCTTGGGATGATTCCTAATACGGTTAGAAAAGCTACGAACCCGGAACCGACTGCCAGTCCACCAGCAAAACCAATAAATACTGTAATCAATACGCTAATGGTCATCTAATTTTTTCTGACTTTCTTTATTTTCATGCATGATGACATACTGATCTAAATCCTGCTGGTAATTAAACATTTCAACTTCTAGTGGACTCGGCTCTTCATTAAGTCTCTTTCGGAACACATGGTTGAAAAATAAGATCATCCCAAGGCCTAAACCGAATGAATAGGGAATTTGAAACAGTAATGGATGAGGATCCTCATCACCAGTTACAAAATGATACAGCCTTTGATGAACTTCCCTCATACTTACATCTTCATGAAAATTCATAATTGCCAGGGCTGCACCGATGAATAATAGTAACCAAACGCCAATGAAGAGCGGAAGAGAGACTTTCTTTTTCTCATAGATCACTTCAATAATACTTTGTGTGGGTCCAATCGTTTGGATATCAAGATCCGAGAAGTTCTTGCATATTTCTCTTATCACCCTCATCACATCGACCACAATGATATTCTTATCAGATGCTGTCACTTGATGAATCGGGATTTCTCTTAATTCTTCCAGAATATTTTCAGGTGCTATGATTTGAGCAAGCTGTCCAAGCTTGACCGTACTCTCTTCCCTTACCTGCACTCGATGACGTAAGCGTATATACAAAATACCTTCCATGCAGTTCACTTCCTGAAAACATGATTTTCCCTTCGTACCAATAGTATGGATTAACGGAAATAATTTATGTAATGGCTGGATGTGGTCTTTTGAGATTCATGGAGGAGGAAGTGAGCAATAGTGTAGATTCTGAAGGTTCGGAGCATAGGAAATGGCAACAATTTCAAAGGGAACTGTGAGGCATTCCAGAATCGACTGTTGTATAAATTCCATAAATTAAAAATAACCTTGTCGTTTCAACATGATTCGTTGAAAAACAAGGTTATTTTGCCTAAGATTCTGTATGCATATGATCTTTCATTGTTTGTAATATCTTCTTTTCCAATCTCGATACCTGGACCTGGGATATACCCAGTCGATCTGCTACTTCCGATTGGGTTTGGTCTTTGTAATACCTTAAATACACAATCAGCCGTTCCCGATCATCCAGTTCCCTAATGGCTTCTTTTAAGGCAATTTTGTCAAACCATTTATTATCGCTATTATCTGCAATCTGATCCAAAAGGGTAATGGGATCTCCATCATTTTCATAAACGGTTTCATGAATGGAAGAAGGGGCACGACTTGCTTCCTGTGCCATGATCACCTCTTCAACCGAATACTCCAGATGTTCGGCAAGCTCACTCACCGTCGGAACCCGCCCAAATTTCTTGGAAAGTTCATCCTTGGCTTTACGAATCTTGTTTCCCATCTCTTTCAGGGAACGACTTACTTTTACTGTTCCGTCATCCCGGATGAACCGCTGGATTTCACCAATGATCATCGGAACTGCATATGTGGAAAACTTGACGTCGTAGCTTAAATCAAACTTATCGACTGATTTCAGCAACCCGATACTGCCTATCTGAAAGAGGTCATCAGGCTCATATCCCCGATTGAGGAAGCGCTGGACGACGGACCATACTAACCGCATGTTCTTCTGGACGATCAAGTCCCGGGCACTTTGGTCACCGTCCTGGCTCTGCTTTATGAGCTCTTTCACCTCATGATCCTTCAGAAAGGTCTGTTCCTTTTCTTTCTTAACTTCGACATCCATGGGCACGACTCCTTAATTGCATAGCGCTTTACTATTGGTCAAGTGCTTCTTTAGTCTTACCGTGGTGCCTGTACCTGGGTGTGATGACACTTCTATTTCATCCATGAAATTCTCCATGATTGTAAAGCCCATGCCAGAACGCTCAAGCTCAGGCTTGGACGTGAACAATGGTTGACGGGCTTCCTCTACATCACCAATTCCGACTCCTTCATCGCGGATGGTCATATCGATGTACCCATCTTCTTCCATAATGACAGAAATATAGACGATACCATTCGGTCTGTTGTCATATCCGTGAATGATGGCATTTGTAACGGCTTCAGATACGACTGTCTTGATTTCAGTCAACTCATCCATCGTCGGGTCCAGCTGTGCAATAAATGAAGCAACGGTAACTCTGGCAAAGGACTCATTTTGGCTCAAAGAACTGAATTGAATGTTCATTTCATTTCTCATGTCAGGCGACCCCCAATCTTTGTAATGCGTTTTCTTCAGACGGCTCAAGACGGATAATCTTAAACAATCCGGACATTTCAAATAATCGGTTTACAGAAGGGGAGATCGCACACACAACCATTTCTCCATGCTTTTGTTTAATCTGCTTGTATCGACCCAAAATCACACCTAATCCTGAACTATCCATAAAACTCAGTTCCTCTAAATTCAAAATGATATGCTTCACATTCTCACTTTCAATCAGATTCGAAGCTTTTTCCCTAAGCTCATCAGCAGTATGATGATCCAGCTCACCACTTAAACGAATACACAAAACATCTTTTTTGACTTCTAAGTTAATAGCAAGACTCACTATCAGAAAGCCTCCTTCTCTGTCGTATAGTGAGTCATTTCGCTATTCTTTTAGTAAATTCCTTCTCCATGACAAAACTAGAAGGAATTCGTCATAATTAGAGGTTATTTTTATCAAAAATCATTAAGACAGTTTTACTTTCCAACCTTCGTGAAAAGTCCAAAGGATTTTTTGTACAGCTCCCACCAGCTTGCGTCATTTACATTTTTCTTAGCGACGAGAGTGCTTTCCAATACTTTTTCTCCTTTGTTCATGATGACAAGGGTCCCGACTTTATCTCCTTTTTTGATAGGAGCCTTCAGGTTTTCAGAGAGTGTTATCTTCTGTTCTATTTTATCCTGTTTTTCACCCTTTTGAGTTAACAGGGAGATGGGCTCTTCCGTCACTGCATCCACTTTGTTTTGTTTCCCTTTCGATACTTTCACCTGTGCCAGGGAGTCTCCCTTTTTGAAGAGAGGTTTGGTGGAATACTGATTGAAGGCATAATCCAGCATTTTACTTACCTCGTTGTTTCGTTCTTTAGGAGTCGGTGCTCCGAACACGACAGCAATGACTCTCATATTATCTTTCTTCGCCGTTGCCGTTAAGCAGTATTTCGCTTCATTTGTGAATCCGGTTTTCAATCCATCCACACCGTCATAGAAACGAACCAATTTGTTTGTATTTACCAACCAGAATTTTTTTTCCGTATCTTCACGTAAGTACGATTCATAGCTGCCTGTGAACTTGGTGATTCCTTCATATTTTAGAAGTTCCTTGGCCATCATGGACATGTCATGTGCCGAACTATAATGATCTTTGGACGGTAAGCCTGTCGGGTTTTTGAATCGAGTGTCATTTAACCCAAGCTCTTCTACCTTTTTGTTCATTTTCTCAACAAATGCTTCTTCACTTCCTGATATATGTTCTGCCATGGCCACTGATGCATCATTGGCCGAACCAATCGCAATACCCTTGAGCATTTCTTCAACCGTCATGCTTTCACCGGGCTCCAGGAAGATTTGTGATCCCCCCATCGATGCGGCATATTCACTCGCTCGAACACTGTCTTCCCACTTTATTTGACCTTTTTCAAGGGCTTCCATGATCAACAGCATTGTCATAATCTTAGTCATGGATGCTGGTGCCAGCTTTTCATGGCTATTCTTCTCATATAATACCGTTCCAGTATCCCGCTCAATCAAAACAGCTGATTTCGCTACTTCAGCTAATTCCGATTTCTTCTCCTGGGCAAACCCCATTGAAGGAAACAAAAAAGCTGCTAAAACAAATGTAATCACTATATACGCAAAACGTTTCATCCAACTGTCCTCCAATCAAATCTCGTTTTAAATCAATACTCATAGACCCATTTTTTCCAACTGCATCATTTTTATACAAACATTGGTAAAAAAGTGAGGTTGGTTCATGGATGATAGGTTATAAGTGGGTTGAAAGATGGCTAAATTTAAAGGGGGATTCTTCAAATAGGGGATGAAACGATGTGTTTCTCAACAAGATCACTGAGATGCAGCATTTTGTCGGGTGAAATCATCTCTTTTGAGTGTGAGAGAGCGCTATTGAACGGTTTCATTGCGTCATTTCCAGAAGTAATTGCGTCAAAATTCAATTTATTGCGTCTGTTTTGGGGGAATTGCGTCAATTTGAACGTAAATTGCGTCTTCCACATCTGGAATTGCCTATTTTCCCATAATAAGGTATTCGCATTTCCAGACAAAAATATAAAAAAGGCCCCTGCCAAAGAGAAATAATCCTCTTGGCAAAAGCCACGATCAAAATTAAAAATCAACTCGTGATTTCAGTATGAATCAACGTAGGTGCTTTCACATGTTCAGGTGTTACTTTAATGCTTTCGTATAATTTTTCTTTTACATTTTCGATATTCTCATCATTGCTATAGATCGTTACAAGAGAATCTCCCGTTTTGACAGAATCACCGATCTTCTTGCGCAACTCAAGACCAACCGCTAAATCGATAACAGAATCTTTTGTTGCACGGCCTGCTCCTAACCACATGGCAGCCGTTCCTACTGCATCGGCCACGATTTCTGATACATAGCCATCTTCTTTCGCTTCAAGCTCAACCTTATATTGCGCCTGTGGAAGTTTTGATGGATCATCTACAACGGATGGATCTCCACCTTGTGATTCCAGGAATACTTTAAAGTTTTCAAGAGCCGATCCATTTTCAATCGCTTTTTGTAATAGCTCTCTCGCTTCTTCCAATGTTGATGCTTTTTCAGCGAGATACACCATATGACTTCCTAGCGTTAAGCATAATTCCGTTAAGTCCTCTGGACCTTCACCTTTTAATGTATCGATTGCTTCTTTCACTTCAAGTGCGTTTCCGATCGCGAAGCCCAGTGGCTGACTCATATCCGAAATGACCGCCATTGTTTTTCTGCCGACGTTGTTTCCGATGTTCACCATTGCTTTGGCAAGGTCTTTTGAATCGTCCAGTGTTTTCATGAAAGCTCCGGCACCCGTTTTCACGTCAAGTACGATAGCATCCGCACCAGCAGCTATTTTTTTACTCATGATGGAACTTGCGATCAGAGGAATGCTATTGACCGTTGCCGTCACATCACGTAAGGAATAAAGCTTTTTATCAGCCGGTGTTAAATTACCACTTTGTCCGATAACGGCTAACTTATTCTTGTTCACCAATCGGATGAATTCATCGTTTTCAATTTCCACATGGAAACCTTCGACGGATTCAAGCTTATCGATGGTTCCTCCAGTGTGTCCAAGTCCTCGTCCACTCATCTTCGCTACAGGTACTCCAACAGAAGCCACCAGTGGTCCAAGAACAAGGGTCGTTGTATCTCCAACACCGCCTGTAGAGTGCTTGTCTACTTTAATTCCTTCAATTGCAGACAGATCGATTTGATCTCCTGATTCGACCATTGCCATCGTCAGGTCCGCTCTTTCTCTATCGCTCATGTCTTTGAAGAAGATGGCCATTGTCAGGGCACTTACCTGATAATCAGGGATGCTTCCATCTGTATATCCTTCAACGATAAATTTTATTTCTTCTGTAGAGAGTTCTTTACCTTCACGCTTCTTCTCTATTAAGTCAACCATTCTCATTGTATTCACCCGCTCTTCTAGTATTGTCAAAGGGAAGTCCCTTTAGTTTTCAAATTGAATCGTACGACTCTTAGATTGATTTGACGATCTCTTTTACATATGCCAGGAAGTTTGCACGAACCATTTCGGTTGTTTCAATCACTTCATCATGGGATAGGGGTTGGTCAAGGATACCTGCCGCCATATTTGAGATGCATGAGATTCCAAGCACTTTCATTCCCCCGTGTCGGGCTACGATTACTTCTGGCACAGTCGACATTCCTACTGCGTCTCCTCCAAGGGTACGGGCAAGACGAACTTCAGCTGGAGTTTCGTATGTAGGACCTGTATTCCCCACATATACACCTTCTTGCACTTCAATTGAAAGCTTCCCTGCGATTTCTTTCGCTTTTTGACGCAGTTCTTTACAATATGCTTCTGACATATCCGGGAATCTAGGTCCTAAGCGGGAATCGTTTGCCCCAATTAGTGGATTGCCACCCATATTATTAATATGATCCGTGATCAGCATCAAGTCACCAGCCTGAAAGCTTTCATTCACTCCACCGGCTGCATTTGTGACGATTAAGACTTCGACGCCTAGTTCTTTCATAACACGGACGGGAAATGTGACTTTATCGAATCCGTACCCCTCGTAATAATGAAAGCGCCCTTGCATGGCCACGACTTCCTGACCCGCCAATTGACCGAACACAAGCTGCCCTGCGTGTCCTGCCACTGTCGAAACAGGAAAATCAGGGATTTCTTTATAAGGTATTTTCACTGAATTTTGGATTTCATCAGCTAACACACCCAACCCTGAACCAAGGATGAGTCCGATCTTCGGTTGGCCTGTGTATTGATTTTTTAGATGGTTTGCTGCATTTTGGATGTTTTCGTAATTCATATTCATTACTCCTTTTTTTATCATTCAACGTAAAGAGGAGGAAATGGGCCGATGTAACCGCACCTTCATCCCTCTCCCTTTCAATTTTTTCCAGAAACACCTATTTCAATTGTGATAAGAAACTGCGACCAAACTTCGGCATGGTCACATTAAAGTTGTCTGCCACGGTAGCGCCGATATCTGCGAATGTTTCAGAGATAGGCAGCTCTTTCCCTCCGTCAAAGCGTTTTGAATAAAAGAGAAGTGGAACATATTCTCTTGTATGGTCTGTTCCTGGAGCGGTCGGATCGTTCCCGTGATCGGCTGTAATGATAAGAAGATCATCTTCCGTCATTTTCTCGAACACTTCAGGCAGCCGTGCATCAAATTCTTCTAACGCCTTTCCATAGCCTTCTGGATCGCGACGATGTCCGAATAAAGCATCGAAATCGACAAGATTCAGGAAGCTCAAGCCTGTAAAGTCTTGATCGAATGATTGAATGAGTCCGTCCATCCCGTGCATATTATGCTTCGTACGGATCGATTCAGTCACTCCCTCGCCATTAAAAATATCTGAAATTTTACCAATGGCGACCACGTCAAACCCCGAATCCTTCAGTTCATTCATTACGGTACGGTTAAAAGGTTTTAACGCATAGTCATGACGATTGGATGTACGTTTGAACCCGCCTGGTTCGCCAACGAATGGACGAGCAATCACACGACCTACGAGGTATTCCTCTTCTTTCGTGATTTCACGGGCGATTTCACAAATTTTGTACTGCTCTTCAATTGGAATGATGCCTTCATGAGCTGCAATTTGAAGGACAGGATCTGCAGAAGTATAAACAATAAGAGCTCCTGTTTCCATATGTTCTTTTCCTAACTCTTCAATAATCTCAGTTCCGCTTGCAGGCTTATTTCCAATGATCTTTCTGCCTGTCTCAGCTTCAAGTTTTTGAATTAATTTTTCAGGGAAACCGTCTGGATACGTTTTGAACGGTTTATCAATATTAAGGCCCATTATTTCCCAATGACCAGTCATCGTGTCTTTCCCAACAGACGCTTCCTGCATTTTCGTGAAGTATGCTAACGGCTTGTCAGCTTTTTCAATTCCCTTCACTTCTTTAATATTCGAAAGTCCAAGTTTTCCCATATTGGGCATATTCAGTCCATTCATATGTTCAGCAATGTGACCAATCGTATCCGATCCTACATCATTGAATAGGTCGGCATCAGGCGCCTCACCGATGCCCACTGAGTCCATGACGACCAGGTGAACTCTTTTGTATGTATAGTTACTCATTCAAATAAACCTCCTATATGTAGCTTCTTATTAAAAAAAGCGGTTACATTTTTAATCTTTAATCGTATCTTACCCTTAACTGCATTATAGCAATCGACAGGATTTAACGTCAGAAGTCTGACATCTACATTCTACTTTTTCCTTTCTAAAAAAACAAGAGAGATCCCTTAAAGAATACTATTTTCTTTAAGGGATCTCTCTTCATCTTTTAAGCCCGCGGATGAAATTGTGAATATACATCCTTTAAGCGTGTTTTCGTTACATGTGTATAAATTTGGGTGGTGGAAATGTCTGCATGACCGAGCATTTCCTGTACTGCCCGGAGATCTGCCCCATTCTCCAATAAATGGGTTGCGAATGAGTGCCTGAGTGTATGAGGAGTCAGATCCTTTTCGATATTAGCTTTTTTTGCAAGAGCTTTTAAGTTCTTCCAGAAACCTTGTCTTGTCAGGCCTTTACCATGATGATTCAAAAACAAGTGATCATCCCGGTGCTTCTTACTTCTTAATTTCAACCGGGCATCTTCTAAGTATTTCTCAAGAACATTCATTGCCGTTTGTCCGATGGGGATAATCCGTTCTTTATTCCCTTTTCCTATACATCGGACAAATCCCATGGTCAAGTGGACATCATCCAGTTTTAGTTGAATGAGTTCACTTACCCTGATACCAGTCGCATAAAGGATTTCAAGCATCGCTTTATCTCTCATCCCAAGTGGTGTAGATTCCTCAGGGGCTTCGAGTAAAGCTTCCACTTCAGCTATGCTTAAGATCTTCGGAAGCGTCCGCTCTGTTTTTGGTGTTTCGATATGCACAGTCGGATCTTGTTCCGTCGCTTTTTCTCTTAGCAAAAATTGATGGAAGGAACGGATAGATGCAACATGACGTGCAACTGTCTTTGAAGATTTCCCCTGACTCTTTAAGTGGCCGAGAAATTGGACTATGTTCATTCTCGAAACGGCGTTCAGTTCCGATATTTCTTCCACCTTCGCTAAGTATAGTGCATAATTCTTTAAGTCACGCTGGTACGACTCTATCGTGTTTTTGGCCAGTCCTTTTTCTACTATTAAAAAGTGCATGAAATCTTGAATATGGTCTTCCACACTGCATTACTCCCCGTTCATATAAAAAAATAATAGCCGATCATACCAATGGCTTTCTTCATCCGTCACAGAAGAATACACCTTGACTGCTGCTCCCTCGGGTTCATCATATCTGTGATACCCTTCGTATTCTTCACTGATCCACATAATACCATAGTAAAACAAAATCGTTGATCCAGTAAACAAAATAAAAACCTTAATGGTTTGCCATACCATTTGAATTCCTTTTATCATCCTGTCGTCCTCCATATTCATCGGTACTAACGTCTATTAATACAAGCTATGACGTTTTTAATCTGTTTTATACCTTATGGAGTTAAAACGGTGAAAATTTCTGTCCGTGTATATAAAAAAGCCTTAAAGAGTATGTATGGGATGTTTCAAATGAGAAACAACGACAGGAATCTTTAAGGCTTTTCGGCATCATATTATTCTTCTGGGTCCTCTTCTTTATCCTGGCATCTGGAACAAATACCATGAAAGGTAAGGCGGTGATCTTTTATTTTAAATTTCCAATCTCGTTCAACAATCGCTTCCACGTCTTCTAAGAGATCTTCTTGTATTTCATCAACCGCTCCACATTCAATACATACTAAATGATGATGAAAGTGGGCTGCCCCTTCTTGTCTGAGATCATAACGCGATACACCATCGCCAAAATTGATTTTATCCACAATTTTCAGTTCAGATAGCAATTCCAACGTACGATATACGGTTGCCAGTCCAATTTCCGGAGATTTTTCCTTAACGAGGAGGTATACATCTTCGGCGCTGAGGTGATCTTCTTCATGTTCCAATAAAACGCGTACCGTTGCTTCGCGCTGGGGCGTAAGCTTGTAGCTGGCAGAATGAAGTTGCTTTTTGATTCTTTCAATACGGCTTTCCATAGTCCTCTCCTCCCTCGTCAATGTCCTTACTATTATATCAAAAAGGGAGGAATAAGCAAAATAAAATTATTATAATTAAACAAATAAAACGATTCTTATATAAGAATCGTTTTATTTTATTTTTGAAATAACCGCTTCCATTAAGTTAGGAGAAAGATACGCTTCTATACTGGCTGCAATCGTGACGATCCCTATAGCCACCACCAAGAAAATCACGTATCTGGATAAGAACGGAATCATTTGAAACTGCATGGATGAAGTCTGCCTCATGAATATCTTCCGAATAAGTGTAAGGGAGAAACTGGCGCTGATCGCTCCGATGAAAATAAACGCCGGAATAATGATGATATTTTGCGGTAAGACGCTGACAAAGGATAATAAAAACCCGCTCCATCCCATTTGATTCACAAGGAAACCTACTGAAAACCCAACCACTACACCCTTCATAAATAATAGAACGAAGATGAGGGGGAGTCCAATAATCGAGATTCCCAGTAACCACATCAATCCTAGATACTTTACGTTATGAAGGAAGCTCTGACGGAACAGCTCTTCTGCTGACGTCATACTGCCATCTTCCATTTCGCTGAAGAATTTACTTAAATAGAAATACAGGTCTTCCTTTTGGGCAAAAGACAATGAATTGACCACGATGGCCCCAAAAATGATCCCCATTAAAAATAGCGTAATGATAAATAAATAGATCGAGGAATGTGCTTGTACATGTTGAACGAGTGGATTTGAATTTGATATTTTTTTGCGCATCACAGTGCTCCTCCTAGATATACGATTACTAATCTATATGTAGGCAGGGACAGGTTTATTCTTGTCTCTTCTATTCTATTGAACTTCCGTGGGGATAACCGTATAATCATAGAAACCTTATGGTGGAAGTGGAGGAAAATAATATGAACAATCCAAGTTTAATCGAGTTTCCCGATAAGATTGAAACTCCCCGCCTTTATATTAGACCTTGCCTGCCCGGTGACGGATCTGAAGTCTTTATTGCCATCTCTGAATCAAGAAATGAATTAATACCCTGGCTTCCCTTCGCCCGTAAAGAACAATCCCTGGATGAAGTGGAGGCGGGAGTCCGGGAGTCCTATGCAGCGTTTATTAAAAAGACCGACATTCGACTACATATTTACCTGAAAGGAACAGATGAATTTATTGGATCTACAGGGCTGCACCGCATCGATTGGAATGTGCCAAAAGTGGAGATCGGATATTGGCTTCATACGAAGCACACGAAAAAAGGGTATATCGTTGAAGCGGTAAACGCGTTGACACATTTCGCCTTAAATGACCTCTCCTGCCAGCGGGTGGAAATTCGCTGTGATGAGAGAAATGCAGGTTCCAAAAGAGTACCTGAAAAACTGGGATTTAAGCTTGAAGGCATCCTTCGTCATGATCATCTTGATGAAAACGGGAAAGATGCACGTAATACGTGTGTTTATTCTCTGATTCCAGGGGACTCAGTCATTTGATATTCGTGGGAAATGATTGGGTTACAAAGATTGTGAATTCATAAACATTAATCTACTGGATATTTAATCTTTCATTTTCAGTCCATTTAGAGTTAAAAGCCATTTACCTTTTGAGTTTTTCAGCTAAAAAATGACTTCATTGAGGGAGACAGGGGATGGGCGCTTCGAATACAGGAAAGTGAAGCCCCGATTTCGTCATTCTGGCGTTTATTGCGTCAAAAACAGAGGTTATTGCGTCGTTTCATTTATTTATTGCGTCAATTCTTCATTATATGCGTAATTCACCATCATTTATCAAGAACAAGAAAGCTGGACTCCTTTTCCTAAGGAGTCCAGCTTTCTTTCAAATTCTACTCTTATTTTGTAAGCTTCTGCAGTTGCAGATATTGAACGGCATAAGCCGTTTTTGCATCGTAAATCCGCTGTTCCTTTATAAGCTGCTCCGCTTCCTCGACTGTTACTTCAATCAACTCTACAAATTCATCTTCATCCGTTTCTTTCGATTCCTGAATGGGATAAAGGTCGTGAGCGATATACAAGTGAACCAGCTCATCGGCAAATCCGGGAGACGTGTAAAACGAAATCAAATGCTCCAGGTTCCCACATCCGTAGCCCGTTTCTTCTTCCAATTCACGAAGGGCTGTTTTACCGGGTTCTTCCCCGGGCTCTAGCTTCCCTGCAGGAATTTCGATGATGGATTTCTCCAACGCTTTGCGATATTGCTCTACCATGACAAGTTTCCCCTCTGGTGTTAACGCAATAACAGCAACAGCCCCAGGATGCTTAATCAGTTCCCTCTTGGAAGTCTTTCCATTGGGAAGCTCTACTTCATCCACCTGAAGATCAATGATTTTCCCTTGATAGATGGTTTCTGTTTTAATCGTCTTTTCTTCAAATTTTTTCATCCGCTCAACTCTCCTTGTTCTGTCATTGACCTTGTCCTCATACATTTTACCATATCCTATTCGAGGATCGAGGTGAAACCCCTTGAAGGTGATTGCTGAAAAAGACCGGATCATCCTGGTAGGTAAAGCATGGGAAATCAGGGAGAAGCTGAAGCAATATAATCAAACCTATTCCACGGTGAAGGAATGGATCGAAGCCAATCGTTGAAACCAACCGTATCTTTTGTTTAATCGCCCCGACTTTCGTTAATATAATAGAGAGTGCTAATGTCGAAAGGACGGATACAATGGAAAAAAGACCAATAGGAAGTTCCGATTTATTTGTATCAAAGATGGGACTCGGTTGTATGTCGCTTGGAACCGAAGAGAAAGCTGCCAAGGAAATTGTGCAACATGCTTTAGAGAATGGGATCAATTATCTTGATACCGCTGATTTATATGATTTTGGTCAAAATGAAGAAATTGTGGGTAACGCCATCCGTGAGGTCCGAGATGACATCATTCTTGCCACAAAGGTAGGAAATCGCTGGGATGACGTGGAAGATGGCTGGCGCTGGGATCCTTCCAAATCCTATATCAAGTCTGCCGTCAAGGATAGCTTAGCCCGCCTGAAAGTGGACTATATCGATCTTTATCAGCTTCATGGCGGGACGATTGAAGATCATTTTGAAGAAACGATCGAGGCATTTGAAGAATTAAAGAGTGAAGGTTTGATCCGCCATTATGGAATCTCGTCCATCCGCCCGAATGTCATTAAGCGATTCCTGAAGAGTTCTTCCTTAGAGAGCGTGATGATGCAGTACAGCTTACTGGATCGCCGCCCGGAAGAATGGATGGACCTATTGGATGAGAATAAGGTGAGTATCGTGGCCCGAGGGCCATTGGCAAAAGGACTTCTTTCTGAGAAAATGCTCTCCAAAGCTTCTGCGAAAATGAAAGAGAGTGGGTATCTGGACTATTCTTATCAAGAGCTTCAAGAAACAATCGAGTCCATTCATAGTAAAATGGGAGACCAACGCAACATGAATGAGCTTGCCCTCCAATATATTCTTTCCCACCAATCGGTTGCAGCCGTTGTTCCGGGAGCCAGTTCTGTTCAGCAGCTTCAGGAGAATATTGATGCGGTCAATGCGAGCCCTTTATCTACTGAGGCGCTGAATATGCTTAAACACTTAACTAAATTATCACGGTATGAGCAACATAGGGATTGAGTAACAAAAAAATAAGCGGGGCAGGGTTCTTAATTCCCTTCCCGCTTATTTTTTTCATACCAATTTACCGCCTTTTTCTCCAAGACCTTCACAAATTGGTCTTTCCCTTGAATGTAGCCTTCCATATCATGTGGGAATTTCTTTGCAAGTCTTGATTTCAGTTCACCATATCGATTTGCTTCCGCACTGTATTCCTTTAAATAATCACGAAATGCTAAGTGCCTGATCACATGATCGATTCCATAAGGGAAAACGTGAAGATGTACGGCTCTCTCATTTCCTTCTCCCTTATAGAAGTAGCGACGGTTTGGGATACCATTCTCCCCTTTCCCCACAAAATCCAGTTGACTGAATTCTTCTGTCCGGTCATCAACGCCCTCAAGGTCAGGGACTTCTATTAGAATATCGATAATCGGTTTAGCGGCCAACCCAGGCACCGACGTCGAGCCGATATGATGGATGGTTGCATCCGGGAGAATCTTTTCCAGTGATCGCTTTTCTGTTTCGAATTTTTCTTTCCATTCCGATTGATGTGGTACTACTTTCACATCCCTCATCAATCCTTGTAACTCTTCCAATCCATGTTGCTTTCATTCAACAGCTCTTCAAAACTCTTATTCTTTTCCCGCTGCTTTTTCTCTTCTATTTTTTTAAGACGCTCTTCTTCCTTCTTCACAGACTCTACTTTTTCAAGCTCTTTCTTCTTCTGCTTTAATTGTTCGAATAGATCCTGGTTGATCGAATTCTTTAACGTCAGTTCTGCTTCCTGTTTCTTTTTCTTAGACATGTGCTGGTTCCCCCTATCTGTCATAGTTATAAATCTTTTTTTGGTTTTAGTCAAAAGTCAGGCTAAAAAAAAGCCGGTCAAAAGGGGGACATGCCCCTTATAACCGACTCTCTCCATCAATAGGCTTCCAATTTCACATCTTCTCCTACAATCAACGTCGCATCCGTTGATGATTGGATATCCTCCACAGAGAAGCCGTTCGCAACTTCACGAAGAAGCAAGCCTTCTGCAGTTACATCCATCACGGCTCGATCGGTGATGATCCGGTGCACGACACCTTTCCCTGTCAGAGGCAAGGTGCATTCCTTCAGGATTTTGCTCTCACCGGCTTTATTCACGTGCTCCATGATGACGATGATGCGCTGGGCTCCGTGGACGAGATCCATCGCTCCACCCATACCTTTGATCATCTTTCCAGGTATCATCCAGTTGGCAAGATCACCATTTTCGGCTACTTCCATTCCACCGAGGATGGCAATATTGATGTGGCCTCCGCGGATCATCCCGAATGATTCCGAGCTATCAAAGTAAGAGGAGCCTGGAATCGCCGTAACGGTTTCTTTCCCGGCGTTGATGAGGTCTGCATCGACTTCTTCTTCTGCCGGATATGGTCCGATTCCGAGTAATCCATTTTCAGATTGAAGGACAACCTGTTTGTTTTCTGTTATATAGTTGGCTACCAGTGTAGGCATCCCGATTCCTAAGTTGACATAGAAACCATCTTCTATTTCCTTTTCCGCCCTTCTTGCTATTCTTTCACGCATTTTGGCACGATCCATCCCGTTCCACTCTCCCTTCTATGCTTGCTTCACTGTTCTTCTTTCAATGCGTTTTTCCTGATCCGCCTGAATCAGTCGCTGCACGTAGATGCTTGGGGTATGCACTTCATTCGGATTGATTTCCCCGATTTCAACAAGCTCTTCTACTTCGGCAATCGTCACTTTTCCAGCTGCCGCGATCATCGGGTTAAAGTTTTGAGCCGTTTTGTTGTAGATCAGATTCCCCATCTTATCGGCCTTCCACGCCCGTACAAGTGAGAAGTCTGCCGTATAGGCTTCTTCCAGCAAATATTCTTTTCCATTAAATGTGCGGGTTTCTTTTCCTTCGGCTACCGGTGTCCCGACTCCTGCCGGTGTGTAGAATGCAGGAATCCCTGCGCCACCTGCGCGGATTTTCTCTGCAAGCGTACCTTGAGGAACCAATTCCACTTCCAGTTCACCAGATAAGACCTGTCTTTCAAATTCTTTGTTTTCCCCGACATAGGAGCCTATCATTTTATCAATCTGTTTATTTTTCAATAATAAACCTAAGCCCCAGTCGTCTACACCACAATTATTTGAAATGACGGTCAGGTTTTTCACACCTTTTTCTACAAGGGCAAGAATGAGTTTTTCAGGGATACCGCACAGACCGAATCCGCCAACCATTAAAGTGGCTCCATCGTGGATGTCTGCCACCGCTTCGTCATATGAAGTGTATACTTCTTTCATTGTATTCCCTCCTTGAATCTGGATTTTTTCTATTGCTTATTTATGAAGTTCAACGACTGTTGCTACTCCCTGTCCACCACCGATACAAAGGGTAGCCAGTCCGTTTTGTACGCCTCTTTTCTTCATCTCATGAATCAGCGTCACCAGAATCCGCGTTCCACTGGCTCCGATCGGGTGACCTAATGCAATGGCTCCTCCGTTTACGTTTAAGGCATCCTTTTTGAATTGAAGTTCTTTATCCACCGCTAATGATTGAGCGGCAAACGCTTCATTTGCTTCAATTAATTCCATATCTTCAATCGTCAGCTTTGTTTTTTCCAATACTTTTTTAACGGCAGCAACAGGGCCGATCCCCATAACGCTTGGATCAACACCGGCATTGGCGTTACCTTTAATCGTCACTAGAGGGGTGATGCCCAGTTCGTCTGCTTTCTTCTTCGACATGACGACAACCGCAGCGGCTCCATCATTGATACCGGATGCGTTTCCTGCTGTTACACTGCCATCTTTTTTGAATGCAGCCCGAAGACCTGATAACTTCTCGGCAGTCGACCCTTTACGAGGGAATTCATCCTGCTTGAATACAACTGGGTCTCCTTTTCGCTGAGGAATATGTACCGGAACGATTTCATCTTCAAATCGGCCTGATTCAATCGCAGCAGCTGCCTTTTGCTGGCTCCAGGCCGCAAATTCGTCCTGCTCTTCACGTGTAAGGGAATAGCGGTCGCAAAGGTTCTCTGCCGTTACTCCCATATGATAATCATTAAAGGCACACCATAAGCCGTCGGAAATCATGCTGTCGACTACTTTCTGGTCTCCCATTTTGTATCCTTCTCTTGCTCCTTTTAGTAAATATGGAGCCTGACTCATATTTTCCATTCCACCTGCAACGATGATATCCGCATCTCCGGCAAGGATGGCCTGCGTTGCGAGATGAACCGTTTTTAATCCTGATCCACACACTTTATTTATCGTCATGGCAGGTACATGCTCAGGCAGTCCCGCTTTGATGGATGCTTGGCGGGCCGGATTTTGACCTAATCCTGCCTGCAATACATTCCCCATGATCACTTCATCTACATCACTTGCATTTAAACCAGCCTTTTCTAGGGCATCTTTAATGACAATCGCTCCAAGTTCCGGAGCTGAAATGCCTTTTAAAGATCCGTTAAAGCTTCCGATGGCTGTGCGCACTGCGCTCACAATGACGACTTCATTCGACATCTTTCTTCATCCCTTTCTCTTCTGACTGATTGGTTTGCCTATGACTAACCTTTAAAAACAGTTCCACTTTAACTCATTCTATGTAAGCGGTTAAATTCCTCTAAATTTGTCAAAAAATTTTTATATTGATTTATATGTCGAAATTTTCTTAAAATGAAAGAGGGAGGGAAATTATGAATTTACCTAAAAAAGCAACGATTATTGAAGTAGGTCCGAGAGACGGATTACAAAACGAGAAGAACTTTGTTCCGACTGATGTAAAGAAAGAGTTTATCCTTCGGCTGAAACAATCAGGAATCAGGGAAATGGAGCTGACTTCGTTTGTATCTCCCAAATGGGTTCCCCAGATGAAGGATGCGAGTGATATTGTCGACTCCTGCATGACGATTGATTCAAGAGATATCGTTCTCGCTCCCAATAAACGGGGAATCGAGCGGGTATATGAAACGGGCTGTCGATCAGTGGCCGTATTTGTAGGGGTAAGCAATACGTTTAATCAGAAAAACATTAATAAAACGACAGATGAAGCTCTTGAAGGCTTATCCCCTCTAATTTCAGAATTAAAAGAGCGGGGTTACTTCGTGAGAGCCTGTATCTCCACCGCTTTCTACTGTCCATATGAAGGGAAGGTCTTACCAGAGGATACTCTTTCTCTTTGTCAGGAATTTGTTTCATTGGGCGTGGATGAATTGAGCGTCGCCGATACGATAGGAAGGGCTAATCCATCTGAAGCATATCATCTCTTTGCGTTACTGAAACAGGAATTGCCCGATACATTACTGACAGCGCATTTCCATGACACCCGTAAGATGGCACTTGCTAATATCCTTGCTTCGCTTCAAGCGGGAGTTGACCGCTTTGACACCTCTGCAGGCGGACTTGGAGGCTGTCCTTTCGCCCCTGGTTCAACAGGGAATGTAGCAACTGAGGATGTTGTATATATGTTAGAAGAAATGGGAGTCTCCACAGGAATAGATTTAGGGAAACTGGCTCATGCCATCGAGCTGGTGAAGCCCCATGTCAGCCGCCCCATTGAAAGTGGTTACTACCGCCTGTATGAATTGAATCAATCATGAATACCTTCCTTCTCCTTCGAGCATTCTAAACTAGATAAAACTTGAAGGAGATGAGTTCAATGAGTCAAAAACGTGATAAAGGCTTCAGCCAAAAGGGCAAACCTAACTCAGATACGGTTTCTAATCCAATGGCTAAGGAAGAACTTGAAAAAGCCATTCATCCTACTAAAGGGCAAAATGCTAAATCTTAAATACCCATTCAGGAAAGTGTCTCTTCTCTAGGGACACTTTTTCTTTGTATTTCCTTGTTCGAAATTCCTCTTTTTTCCTCCTTTTGCTACAATATGAGTAAGAATGATATTGCTTTGAGGTGATGAAGATGAGAAAAAAACTTGCCATCCTTGGCGGTACCCTTTCGTCCATAGGTCTGCTTGGGATTTATATTACGAATCGTTTTATGTACTTACCGAAAAAGGGAGATGACTTTATCCGGTCTCGTGAAACAGGATCGACCAGGCTGATAGAAGAGGATTATGACTCACTTCCTAAAGAAGAGGTGCTGATCCGTTCCCAATACGGATATGACATTAAAGCGATATTCGTGAAGCCTCACCCCCATAAAAAATTCATGATCTTTTCCCACGGGGTTACAGAAAACAAATGGAACTCGATCAAGTATATGAATCTTTTCATCAAACAGGGATTCAATGCCGTGATTTATGATCATCGCCGGCACGGAGAGTCCGGAGGGAAGACGACAAGTTACGGATACTTTGAAAAATATGATTTAAAGGCTGTTGTGGATGAGTTGATCCGTCGTGAAGGGGACGACGTGTTCTTTGGAATCCATGGTGAATCCATGGGGGCTGCGACCCTGCTTCTATACGCCGGCAGCGTGGAAGACCGGGCCGATTTTTATATTGCCGATTGCCCTTTTTCCGATTTTGGCGAACAGCTCGCCTATCGTATGAGCGTAGAAGTGAAAATGCCGGCAAAATTTCTCCTTCCCCTCGTCGGCGGCACACTAAAGCTGCGACAAGGGTACACATTAAAGGATTTATCACCTATATCGGTTGTTCAAAACATCAGGAAACCCGTGTTATTTATCCACAGCACAAATGATGACTTTATCCTGCCCCAAATGACGAAGGATTTATTTGAAAAAAAACAGGGACCAAAAGAGCTGTTTCTCGATTTCCGTGGCACTCATGCTCAATCGTATAATGACAACCCTGAGGAATATGAACAATTGATTCAACGGTTTCTTCATCAATTTGTATTAAATGAAAGGGATGATGTTTCTTGATTCCAACTGATTTCAGGTCAAAAATGCAAACCATGTACGGCGAATCGGGTGAAGGATGGATTTCAAACGTGGAAGAACTTATGGTGACTTTGCAAGATAGGCTGTGCTTAACCTATGGCGAGCCCTTTTCATTAAGCTACAATTTTGTGGTTCCTGTCCGAATTGATCATGAACGGGATGCAGTTCTAAAGATCGGATACCCTAACAACGACTTCTCAAATGAGTTTCATGCTCTTCAAGATTTTCAAGGAAGGGGCATGGTGGAAGTTCTTGATATCAATAAGGATGAGGGATGGATTCTTTTAGATCGTCTGTCACCTGGTTCATCCCTTCATTCCATTGAGGATGAAGAAGAGGTCCTGCATGTGTTTGCCCACGTTGCTCACCGTTTATGGCATAAACCTGTCAGCCATCATTCCTACCCTGCCGTTCAATCCTGGTCAAAAGGGGTCGGTCGCTTGCGTGAACAGTTCAACGGAGGCACTGGTCCCCTGCCTGAAGAAATCGTCTCAAAAGCTGAGATGCTCTATCCCGAGTTACTTAGTTCTGCTCACAATCTTTTTCTTCTACACGGTGATTTGCACCACGGCAATATTCTATTCTCTAAATCCTCCGGCTGGACGGCCATTGATCCCAAGGGGCTTATCGGTGAGAGAGAATATGACTGCATCCAATTTACATTAAATGAATGGAGTAAATGGGATGTTCCAATAGAGCTGCTTCGATACAGAATCAAAACAATGGCCTCTCTTCTCTCCCTCTCTTATGAACGGTTGATTCGTTACGGGTTCTGTCATTCGGTTTTATCTGCGTGCTGGTCTGTAGAGGACGGGATGGACGAATGGAAGACAGGGGTTTCAGTGGCCCGCCTGTTTGAGGAATTGATGAATGAACTAGATTAGTATCTAAAGAATGATTTACCCCTGCAATATCATAAATTATTTAATATTATAAAAAGCCTCGGATCTTCGATGTTCTCTCTCAGATCTGAGGCTTTTATTTTCATTCTCCCGGAAACATCAAAAAGTTCATTCTCCCATTTATGATCTGGCCGGGACTCTTTAACTGAAACGTGTTGCTTTGTGAAGAAAAATCAATTTTTAACTCTTCGTCTAGGAATACCCTCTTTGATTTTTCCACTAGAATCGGATAGCTGTTCGTTTCTATCTTTATATCTTCACCTTCAACGGGATGATGGACAAACCATAAAGTAGGAATACCGCTGACAACACAGCCGCAGCCTTCTGTATCATATTTCAATTTCAGGTGACCATTTTGGGCCCCGACTTTATCTTGAATCTTTTTGGTTGCTTCGTTCGTTAGTTCAATTTTCATCCGACGACGACCTCCTCTATCCCTTATCCTATCACATTTTATTTGTTTCCTTTAGAATATTGCTTTTTTACTGTTTTCACTTTACTATCGATAGTGGGGATTCTTTTGTATTTTCTAGAAAGGGTGGTTTTTCATGGCAAAAGCTCAAATTAAAGTGAACGATAATGGTTCTTTTCGTGTAAGCGGGGACGTGGAACTTATTGATGCTGACGGAAATGTATTTCCAACGAAACAAGTGTTTACTCTTTGCCGTTGTGGTTTGTCTACAAACATGCCGTTTTGTGACGCGTCTCATAAAGGAAAATTCGAATCATGTGTGCGCGCAGAAAAAGTATTGGACGAAGAGTAAATGGAATGAAAAGAGAGACTTCACCAGGGTGAAGTCTCTCTTTTCATTGGGCTGTCAATCGAAAAAACGAATGTCCACAATGCTTGCAAGTGGAATATAGTGTACGTCTTCAAACCTGTCTACGACGTGCAGCTTCCCTTCCAGTGAGTCGACATGGTGAACGGTTCCAATCGATAATTGATGACGGTGCTTTACATAGTGAGTAATCGACACCGATTTACCAAACTCCATCGCCTCTGCGACGACTTCATTCATCCTGTCCAGTTCCTGCTCGTCAAGTTCGATCCTCTTCTCGTGCGTATCTTCCTTTGCCCAATCCCTGAGTAATTTCACGTGCTCCGGCAGCATCATAGATGTCCACTTGATTCTTCCTCGATCGCGGATCAATCCTCTCACCTCCTATATTTACGATTTATGTCCACCCACCAGGCGGGCACGATGCCTTGCTGTTCCTGCTTCTGTATAGGATACGGCCCGGAGAAGGGCTGCTGATCCATATTTATTTCGGATTCGGTCCACTACATACCCCAGCTCCCGCTTCTCCCACCGATTCGGCTCGAACAAAGAAATCTGCAAGGCCCCATCATCTACAATATTTGAAAGAGCGATGTTGATTTTCCGTACAGTTTTCCCGTTGTAATTCTCTTCAAATAACTCCAGACATACACGATATAAATCCATGGTGATATTGGTCGGCTCCTCGATGGTCCGCGACCGGTGAAACCCTCCACCAAATTCTTCGTGACTGTAACCGACGCCAAAGCTTATTGTTCTCCCCGCCTTGCGATGGGTGCGGGCGCGCCTGGCGACTTCTTCACACATTTCTAAAATGACACGTTTGATTTCCTCTTTCTCCTTATAATCGCGCAACAGGATCTGCCCCTTGCCAAAGCTGATTTGACCATCCATGATCGGTGCTCCTATTTCAGATAAATCAACTCCCCATGCGTGGTAATAAAGTTGATTTCCCATAACGCCGAACTTGGCCTCCAGCTTCTCAAGGTCATACTGCGCCAATTGCCCGACAGAGAAAATGCCCATGCGATTGAGCGTTTTTTCTAAGCGTCCGCCAATCCCCCACATTTCTCGTAAAGGCGATAACGGCCACAGCTTTTCCGGAACGTCTTCATAGGTCCATTCGGCGACCCCCTCTTTTTTTGCTTCGAGATCCAGGCAAAGCTTAGATAACAGCATATTGGGACCGATCCCTATGGCGCACGGCAGCTGAAACTCCCTTTCCATATCATCCTTGATTTTGCGGGCAATGGTCGTGGCATCCCCCCAAAGATTCGTCGCTCCATCAATCTTGATAAAACTTTCGTCCACGCTATACGTATGAATGGCATCTTTCGGTACGTAGCGATGGAACAATCGCGTCAATTCAGTCGATATCCTGACATACGTAGCCATTTTTGGCTCTACAAGCCGGATGCGCGGGTCCTTTGGGATTTCAAACATCCGCGAGCCCGTTTTGATCCCAAAGTCCTTCTTCAGCCTGGGTGATGCCGCTAACACAATACTTCCTTGGCGGTCCCTATCCCCTACTACGGCCAAATGGCATTCAAGAGGATCGAGACCCAGCATGACAGCCGAACAGCTAGCATAAAAGCTCTTCATATCGATGCACAGAATCTTATGGTGTGGCAGCACACTGTAATCGACAGTCATATATTCGCCCTCCATTTTACCTAAAATAGAACAAACGTTCTTATATAGTATAATTATGATTCTAACCGAATATACGTTCCCTTTCAACAAAAATTAATGGAAATAGAGAGAATAACAAGAAAAGCGGAGGCGGCTTGATCAGGTCCGACAAGCATAAGACGAATCCTCATAAAAGGCGCTCTTTGCCTTTTTTGTGGATTTGACTTATGACCTCGAGGGCCTAGCCGCCGGAGCTGGACATCAAGAAAAGCGGAGGCGGCTTGATCAGGCCCGACAAGCATAAGATGAATTGACCGGAAAGGCGTTCTTTGCCTTTTTGGTCAATTTAGCTTATGACCTCGAGGGACTAGCCCCTGGAGCTGGACATCAAGAAAAGCGGAGGCGGCTTGGTCAGGCGGATCATCACTATAATGCATTAAGAATACTTCAACTCATAACACAATAAAAAGACCAACATCATATTATGATGTTGGCCTACTCCTATACATACATCAGCCTCTCCCGGCTTGGAATCCTGGATATTTCGTCATGCCCCCATCAGCGATGAGGGTGGTTCCTGTAACATAACTTGCCTGCTCTGAAGCCAAAAAGGCTGCACAGGAAGCAATTTGCTCCGGTTCCCCGATATAGCCCATTTGAATGAGCTTTTCCACACCTTTTTTCTTTTCGGGATCGGAAAATTTCTCGGCATTGATGGGAGTATCAATGGCTCCGGGAGCAATATTGTTTACCCGGATTCCATCGGGTGCGAATTCTAATGCAAGACTCTCCATTAATAATTTCACACCACCCTTACTGGCCGCATAATGAGCAAAGTGAGGCCACGGTATGATTTCATGAACGGAAGAAACGTTGATGATCGACCCTTTGATATTATGATCAAGCATGTATTTCGCTGCTTCGCGGCACCCGAGAAAGGTCCCCGTCAGATTTGTGTTGATGACTCTCTGCCAATCTTCGAGTGAAAGATTCTCAGAGGGTACCTCATTCTCGATTCCTGCGTTGTTCACATAGATATCAAGGCGACCATATGTATCATGGGCCAATTTAACAAAGCCCTGAACATCTGCTTCTTTTGACACATCACCTTGAATGATGGAGGCTGTTCCCCCTGCTTCTTCGATTTCCCTTACTAGTTCTTCAGGATTTTCTTCTTCTTTGAAATAATTAATGACCACTTTACAGCCTTCACTGGCAAATCTTTTGGCAATCGCCTTTCCTATTCCAGTAGCAGCTCCGGTTATAACGACAACCTTCCCTGTTAGATCTGAATACATATCCATTCCTCCTTAATCTTTCGTAAAGCCTAATAGAACACCGCCTATAATGATAAGAACACACCCTGCAATGACGAGAAGGATTTGCTTCCTGGATTTCTTTTCACCTAAGAAAAACAAACCTCCAAGGGTAGAAATGACGATCCCTGTTTGAGATAGGGAGAAGCTCGTTGCCACCCCGATGCGTGGAAGCGCAAGCAGCAAGCCTAGATTCCCCGATGCCCACATCAGACCGGTCAAGATATTTCGTACCGTATATTTTGTAAAGGGCTTATGCCTGAACGTAATGACAACCGCCCCGATAAACATTCCAATCGCCTGGGGCAAAATCGCTTCCCATCCATTAATATCAAACCATCTTAAAATGACGACATAGGCTATGTATCCACAACTGGATAATAATAAAGTGAGTAGACCCTTTTTCAGTTGAGACCCTTCGTCTCCCTCGGATTTTTGTGTGAATGATGTTAATACCACACCAATGATCAGAGCTAAAACGGCACCGCTACCAAGGAGGATCGTTTCTGTCGTTTTCCATTCCTTAAACACTAAAACGCCAAAGAGAGTCGTTCCGATCAGCTGCATTCCCGTTGAAATCGGAACGGTTTTCGCAACTCCGATGAACTTTACACTCGCTAATTGATTGACTTGACCGACTGCCCAGAAGACGCCGGAAATGAAACCGATTCCCCATACAAATAACGTCAATTCCGGGGATTTGATAAAGAATACCCCTACCGCAAACAACAATGACCCAATGGTGATCCCAACCGTTTGACTGTAGGCATTCCCTCCAAGCTTTACACTTACAAACACAAGGCTTCCCCATGCTACTGCGGGGATCAGGGCTAAAAGAATCCCTATCATACATCCACATCCTTTTTCCAACAATAATCATAGTTTTCCTCTGAAACGAACATTCTAGCCATTCATGACAGGAAAACCTACTTTTTCCACTCTCTGATGCATACCCTTATTTTGTCCGGTATAATCTCTGGGGTGAGGTGGAAATATGGATAATCAGCATGCGAGGAGAGAAGCACATGGGCAAATGAATACAATATGGCATTTCGTCCTTAATCAAAAATAGAGAAATTAGAGGTCTTAAAACAAAAATAAGAAAGCGCTGATTTATAATCAACGCTTTCTTATTTCTCATTTTGTAGAGGTATGTATCGGCACAATCACTCTTTCATTCTCGACATTCACAATGACGTGTACATCTCTGTCGATGGAAAGATCCTTGAATCGTAATGAATATAAGCCGGTGGGATTTTTTTCAATGGACTGGATGACGACCTGTGAAAACCGGGGGTCTTTTACGACTAATCTGACGACGCTTCCCTCGGTTTTACTTTGTTGATCCGTCAGAAAAACCAATTGATCAGCGGCAGCTCTGCGGGGGTAGGACTCCTGGAGCTCACCGTCAAACGTCACATTCACTTTCTTACCCATCTCTATATCATCTTTATGCAATTTTTTATCTTTATCTGTCTTCAAGACGGTTTGGTCACTGAATGAAAACCACACATCATTAATAAGCACTTGATTGCCTTCAAGCTGGGTAACAAAGCCTATGAAATTTGCGCTGGCTTTTGATGAATTTACAGAGGTTGAAGGTCCACAACCGGTAAACAGAACACAGAAACAAAGGATCAGAACAGTCAAACACTTCTTCATAGACTCCCCCCTTATTAGATTAGACGAATGAGAGCATGATTTGGTTTCACTATTTTTTGAAAAAAAGGTTATTTCCTACTTTTTCGACAAAAGATGGAAATATTTGATAGATAACGCTCCCCATATTCATCCATCGCGGCAGATTGATTTCCCTCCTATTTGTAAAAAGGGCTTCCACGACTTTTTGAGCGACATATGCCGGATTAAGCATAAACTTTTCTACATTCTTCACATACGTCCCGGATTCATCGGCAATGGAGAAAAAGTCTGTGGCGATCGGCCCGGGATTCACCGCAGTCACCCTCACACCGTACCTTTTCGCTTCCATCCTTAAACTGTTCGTATACCCCAGTACAGCATGCTTAGAGGCAGAGTACGCACTGGACTTTGGTGAAGCGAACTTACCTGCCTGAGAGGCAATGTTGATGATATGACCAGAACCTTGTTGGCGCATATAAGGAAGGACTTCCCCCGTACATGCCATAAGTCCAAGAACATTCACATCCATCATTCCCTTTACATCCTGGAATGACGTTTCGTGTGCTTCCTGGAATATTCCATAGCCTGCATTATTGATCAATGCATGAATCGCTCCGAAGTCCTCAAGGATGGTGTTGAAGGTGCGTGGGATTTCGTCGTAATCCGTTACATTTAACGGATACACTTCCACCTTACAAGTGTATTCGGTCATGAGCTTTTCTTTTAATGCTTCAAGGAGATGTACGCGACGTGCAATCAAGGCAAGATTGCCGCCGTTTTCTGCTACTTTAATGGCCATCTGTTCCCCGATTCCTCCAGAGGCACCGGTAATGACGATGGTTTTTCCTTGTATTCTTCTGTTCATGTCTGGTCCCATCTTTCTAGGCAAAATAATAATAGATTCCTTCATGCATTTCTTTCTTTATGTGATGAAGTGATTCAAGATAATCCAATTGTCCGATTGTTTCAGAGAGTGTCAGGCCAAGTTCCTTTTGATAGACGGAAGGAAATAGTGTCTTACAGATGTCGAATACGGTCAGACGGTTACCTTTGATCATTTCGAGTACACCACGTGCTCTTTCATCCTGTTTCCCTAATCTCCTGGGAATTAATCCATGAACATCCGTAATATTGTCCCCATGACCGGTGTAGGCAAGGGAAATGGGAATATCCAATAACTTTTTCAAAGACGCATTGTATTGCAGCAATGGCTTCGAACGTTCCAGCTCCCCTTCAAAAGGTGGTTCAATGAGAGGATTAGGGGAAATATTCGCAAGTATATGATCTCCCGCTATCAGAACACCATCACTCTCCCTGTAAAAAGACAAGTGACTCTGAGCATGCCCTAACGTTTCAATGATCGTCCAGCCTTCCATCCCGGGAATGAGGCCCCCTTCTTTAATTTGAATATCCAGTTTTCGGTTCCCCATATATTTCAGGGGACTCTTGAACTTATGGATTACTCGAAGATACTCTTGAGGTAAACCAGATTCAATACCCAATTGAAGGAAAAAGCGATCATACACTTCATGAAAATGGTCGTTGCGATCCAACCAAAACTTGTTATAGGGATGCCCATATATTTTGACCGTCGAAGAGAACCGATCAAGTAACCCTGCGTGATCGGGATGATGATGGGTCAGAACGATTTGTTCTATATCTTGAGGTGCATACCCCAAAAGGGATAATTGCTCGGTCAACTGTCCCCAGGCTGTGTCTGTAAGCGGCCCTGCATCCACCAATGTCAAAGCGTCCCCTTTCACCAAATAAATATTCACATCTCCAACGGCAAATGGAGTTGATAAAGTAATTTTTGCAATATCATTCACTAAGGTTGTCATAAATTCACCACATTCTTCATAATAAAAGGGTAGGCAGCCAAAACGACATGCCCTTCCCTTTCAGGCATTCATTTCTTTGATATTAATAAAAAATGAATGACCCTTCATTTAATAGTGTACATTTTTTCCTAACAAATGTCATTTTTAAAATGATTGAATATACTGAAATAAACACTTGACAGATAAGCAGTCTTTCTATGATAATCACCTATAATATACGTTTACTATTAAAAAGTCACCTTACATAACAATAATTGAAAAAGCGATGATAAAGAATAGTAATGAATAGATGATGTTAGAGATCGGTGCTCACCGGCTGAAAGGCACCGTCATCCCCTCTATTTTGTGAACCTGCCTTTTGAGCGTCTTAAAGCAGAACGTTTTTCCAGCGTTACTTGGAAGTGAAGTGTGTTCATTTCAACCATTAAGGAATGAACAAAACAAGGTGGTACCACGGAAGCAGACCCTTTCGTCCTTTATGGATGAGAGGGTCTGCTATTTTTTTCAAAAAAATGGAGGAGGAATGAACGAATGAAGACATTGTTTATAGGAGCAGGGTCGATGGCTTACGCTTTAATGAGTGGAGCACTGAAAGCCGGGGTCCTGAAGAATGAAAACGTGCATGTAACCAATCGGTCCAACCAAGAGCGCTTAAACGAAATCGTGCACAAGTTCGGTGTGCGTCATGTGGAACATGATTCCCCATACGATGTCGTCATTCTGGCCATGAAGCCAAAAGACTTTCATGAAGCAGCCGATTCTATTAGGACCCACCTTACAAGGGATACGTTGGTCATTTCTGTTTTAGCAGGGATCACCATGGAACATATTAGCGACAAACTCTCCTTTAACGGAGCCATTGCAAGAGCCATGCCCAATACAAGTGCGGCCATGGGAAAATCAGCTACGGCAGTATCGTTCAACCGGTACCTTTCTGACTCCCAGAAAGAATGGACGACAACACTATTTCAATCCGTCGGAACAGCAGTTGAAGTAGAGGAAGAAAAATTAGACCTTATAACGGCTTTATCGGGCAGCGGCCCTGCTTATATTTATTATGTAGCTGAATTACTTAAGAACGCGGCAGTAGAGTTAGGTCTGCAGGAGGAACTCGCTAAAAGCCTCGTTACCCAAACGATAGCAGGGGCAAGTGCAATGCTTGAAGAATCCGGTTTGGAAGCCCGGGAATTAAGGAGAAACGTGACCAGTCCAGGTGGAACGACTGAGGCGGGGATCACCACATTAGAAGATTACCAGGTTAGAGATGCGTTTTTCCAATGTGTCTCATCTGCGAAAAGCCGTTCTGAAGTTCTTGGGAAGGAATTAAAAAAACAATCTTTAAAGAAATAAGGTGAAAACCCATCATCATTCGCAAATTTAAATTTCCATTGATACAATCAAAGCAAAAAAGAAGGTCGGCACAATGATTTTCCTACTCATTCTACTTTTCACTGTACTTGCGGTCTGGCTGGTTCTTACCATTGATGTGTGGAGGGGGGTATCAAAGCTATCTTCCATTCAAGATTTCTCCCATACAAATCAAGGACCACTCCTGTCTGTCATCGTACCGGCGAGAAACGAAGAAGAAACGATAACAGATAGCATACTGTCGCAGCTGAAACAGAACTATCACCAAATTGAATGGATCGTAGTCAATGATCGTTCAACAGATGGAACTCCTGAAAAGCTTGAAGCTTTGGCCAAACTGGATAAACGAATCAGTGTCCTTCATATCGAATCACTGGAACAGGGATGGCTGGGAAAAAATCAGGCATTATATAAAGGGTATCAAATGGCAAAAGGAGATCTCATCCTTTTCACCGATGCCGACGTCATCTTTAAAGACCCTACCATCTCATCCAGGGCGGTGTCCTTTCTACAATCTCAGCAACTGGACCACGTTACCCTGGCTCCTTATATTCGATCGGGTTCCTTTTGGCTAAAAAGCTTTGTGGCTTTTTTCTTATTCGGTTTCTCTTTTTATAAGAGACCCTGGAAAGCGAACGACCCCTCCTCTAAGACAGGTATGGGCATCGGAGCCTTCAACCTCATCACCCGGACGGCCTATGAGGAAATCGGTACTCACGAAGCAATTAAGCATATGCCCGATGATGATCTGCAGCTGGGGGGCCAGATAAAAAAACACCATAAGAGACAATTCTTCCTCACGGCCCTTCAGTCTCTGGAAGTGGAATGGTATCGATCCTTGAAAGAAGCCTTCAACGGATTGGAAAAAAATACATTTGCAGGCCTCCATTATTCCTTGCTTCTCGTTGGGTTTGCCATGTTTGGAGTCTTCTGCTCTACGGTACTCCCTTTTATCACGATTTTTTCAGCGTCACCCCCAATTCGAATCGTGAGTATGTTGATCATTTTATTCATTGGCATCACGTATTTCAAAGTCATAAAGCAGATGACAAATGAGTCTCCCCTTCTATTTCTTGCATTACCTGTAACAGCCCTATTATTTATCTATTCCATCGGACGAGCTACGTTTTTAACCTTTAAACGAGGCGGAATCGAGTGGCGTGGAACGGTTTATTCATATAAGGAACTGAAGCAGAAAAGAAAGTAAAGCACATTTCTTTTCTAACAAAAAAGGTGTTGTTATAATTCATGTGCAGTACTATTTAGCAACCCGAAATAAATACAACGTCATGGAAGGTGATCGGAAATGAACGCAAAGCTATTTCAACCATATTCACTTAAAGATGTAGAATTGAAGAACAGAATTGTAATGGCACCTATGTGCATGTATTCTTCTCATAACGAAGATGGAAAAGTCGAGAACTGGCATCGTACTCACTATACAAGCCGTGCAGTGGGTGGCGTCGGGCTCATCATTCAGGAAGCTACAGCTGTCACTCCCCAAGGAAGAATCTCCCCGCAAGATTTAGGGATTTGGGATGACGGGCATATTGAGGGATTAAGAGAATTAGTGGGATTAATCAAAGAACACGGTGCGAAGACAGGCATTCAGCTTGCTCATGCAGGAAGAAAGGCCGTTCTCGAAGGAGACATTCTTGCTCCATCTGCAATCCCGTTCAACGATGAGATGAAAACACCCGTCGAAATGACGGCGAATGATATTAAAGAGACCATCACTGCCTTCATCAAAGGAGCCGAAAGAGCGAAGAAAGCGGGCTTTGATGTGATTGAAATTCACGGGGCACATGGGTATCTCATCAACGAATTCCTGTCCCCGCTTTCTAATAAACGTACGGACGAATATGGCGGATCTGCTGAGAACCGCTACCGATTCCTTCGTGAAGTCATTGATGGGATTCAACAAATATGGGACGGACCTCTCCTTGTACGTGTTTCTGCGAAAGACTATAACGAAGAAGGATTGGACGTTGAAGACTATGTTGTGTTCGCCCAATGGATGAAGGAACAAGGAGTCGATTTGATCGATGTAAGCTCCGGTGCCGTCGTACCCGCACGGATTCCGGTGTTCCCTGGTTATCAGGTGAAGCTTGCTGAAACCATTAAAAAAGAAGCGAAGATCGATACAGGTGCAGTCGGACTGATTACGACAGGTATACAAGCAGAAGAAATTCTGCGAAACGAGCGTGCCGACCTCGTCTTACTCGCACGTGAATTACTTCGTGACCCATACTGGCCAAGAACGGCGGCCAAGGAGCTTGGTGTAGAGATCGAAGCGCCTAAGCAGTATGATCGCGCCTGGTAAGAAATGTTTGACAGACTTAAAGAGAGTTGCATGCCAACAGGCATGCAACTCTTATTTATTCATACACTTTTTGAACTTCATACCTGAACCCTAAACAACGGTAGTTTTGTTTTTGATACATCAATCTCGGTGTATCCTCTCCATCCGCTACCAGTATCACGGTTTTTTCTGGGAATTGCCTCATGACGAACTGTTGCAGTCTGCTCCCAATCCCCTTCTTTTGAAACGATTCATGAACCATGAGTCCATCGATTTCTGCTGTCTCGTCTTCAACGATCACATCGACGGATCCGGCCGGGGTCCCTTTATAAAAAGCGAGGACCTGCATCAAACGGGGATTTTGAAAATTCTTCTTATGCATGCCGACCTTTTGATTTGCAAAGGCTTCACCGTACTCTAAATCCTGCCTATATTGAAAAGACAGGTACGCATCCAATTCCCTGTCGGTCACCGCTTTCACTTCAATATCAGAATTATCGTCTATAGTAGGAAATTGACCAGGTTCTATACTGTATAGTTCATTAAACCCTGATTCATACCCTTCACTTGTAAAATAATCCATCAATTCCTCTGTTAGTTTTGTATCTTGGGGAAAATAAAATTTCACATGCTTTTGCCCTTTTGATTGATGATATTCTCTTAAAAAGTGAGCAGCATCTTTAAATTCAGCCAGGGTTGGATGTTTTTTGAATTCAAGAAAATTACTATCATACCTTGTTAACATTTCTGGAAAATGAATATGTTTATAGTGATCATTCTCACTTATTTCTTGTCCTGGATTATAAATATGGTCAAATGTGATTTCCTTCATTTTACTCCCCTTTTCCTCTATGAACTTACTCCCATACCCGTTGAACAGATGCAGCATCTTCTTCGACTTTTACTACAAATACATCAGGATTGGAAAGTGCAAACAGCTCATCATATCCGTATTTCTCATCAAACAATCTCAAAAGCAGCGTCGTTAAGTTTCCATGACTCACACACACCACATGACCTTCTTCTTTTTCTAAAATGTCTTCTATAAAAGACCTTGCTCTCCCCATTGCCTGGTCATTCGATTCTCCACCAGGTAAAACAAGTGAAAAGTCATCAAAGCTCTCCTTTAACTTTTCCATCCAATCAGGAAGTTCCCGATCACTTAACACTCTTTCTCCCAAGCGATCGTCTTCTTGAATCGTTAATCCGGACTGTTTGGCAAAGGGTGCTATCGTATCTATGGCTCTAACAAAAGGACTGGAATAAATCGCCTCAATCGATCGGTTTTCCAAAAATGCAGCCAATTCGACCGCTTGCTGTTTCCCTACTTCCGTTAACGGCGAATGAAAAGGCTGCCCCTCGGCTTTCGCATGGCGCACCAAATAAATTGTCTTCATTTGCTTCCCCTCACTTCTTTAAAGGTATTACATACTCCATGAAGTCTTTTGCGATATATGATTCTGGAAAAACGTCCCTTGCTTCCCCCTCCAATTCTTCCCATGACTCTTTTGCATATCGGGAGGAAATATGGGTTAAAAACAGCAATTTAGCCCCTGCTTCTAAAGCTGTCTCTGCTGCTTGCTTTGTCGTCGAATGGAAATACTCACGAGCCATTTCCTCCTGATCCCGATTGAAAGTCGCTTCATGAATGAGTACATCTGCTGACCTTCCTAAATCGACAGCATTTGAACAAACCCTGGTGTCTCCAAGAATCGTGACAACCCGTCCTGAAATCGAAGGTCCAAGAAAATCCTCTCCATTAACCTCTCGGCCGTCTTCCAGCTGGACGGTTTCCCCCAATTTTAATTTCTTATAGACCGGTCCTGGTTGAATACCTCTTTCCTGTAATTGATCAACTTGAAGGACACCCGGTTTATCTTTTTCAACCACACGGTATCCGAAGGTAGGCAAGGCATGATCCAGCTCCCTCGCCTCTACAATAAATCCTTCATCTTCAAAGATGGTCCCTTCCTCGATCTCAATCACTTCAAGGGGATATTGAAGATGCGTCCGGCTGACAGATAGAGACACGTGGATATACTCTTTGATTCCCTTAGGTCCATATACCGTAAGCCGGGACTCTCCACCTTGGAAGGAGCGGCTGCCTAATAATCCTGGCAGCCCATAAATATGATCCCCGTGTAAGTGGGTGATGAAAATCTTCTCTATTCTTCTCGGTTTCAAGCTAGTATGTAAAATTTGATGCTGCGTTGCTTCCCCACAATCAAAAAGCCAAACCGCACCGCGTTCTTCTAATAATTTCAAAGCAATACTGGTTACATTCCGGAGTTTAGCGGGTACTCCTGCCCCGGTTCCCAAAAATAATAATTCCAACTTATTCACTCCTATGATGAGCCATACTGCCATTATTTTAGCACATCCAACGATAATTTACCTTTCTCTCCCATCGTTCATACCGCGTTATCTCTCCCTGAAATACAAATGAGTAATAAGAAAGTGATTTAAAGCCAATATAATGACGTAGAGATTTTGAATAAAACGTTTTCATGTTTTTAATAAAGAAAGTCATCAGCATATAATTTGCTAATTGAACCATAAGTCTTTAAAATTAAGTAATTGTATAGGATATTAAATAAGAAGACATACATCAAACAAGCTAGCAACAAGTTAAAGTGAGGTCATGACATTGAATAATTCAACTACACCATCATCTCTCATTACGATTTTTGGAGCCACTGGTGATTTAGCAAAAAGAAAGCTTTATCCATCTCTTTATCACTTGTTCCGTAAAGGGAAAATTTCGAAGCGTTTTGCCGTTGTAGGGGTAGCACGCCGTGAATGGTCGAATGAAGAGTTCCAGGAACACGTCAAAACATCGGTACATAAAGCGTTAGGCAGCAACGAAAACATAGATGAGTTTGTCTCTCATTTCTACTATCAGCCGAATGATGTTTCAAACAGTGACTCGTATAAAGAGTTGAAAAACCTTTCTGATGAACTGGATGCAACATATGAATTAGAAGGAAATCGCATTTTCTACCTGGCGATGGCTCCTGAATTCTTCGGAACGATTACAGAGCAGTTGAAGAATCAAGGTGTAACCGATACAAACGGTTTCCAAAGACTGGTCATCGAAAAACCATTCGGTCACGACCTGCCTTCAGCCGAAAAACTGAATAGCCAGATCCGCGAATCGTTCTCTGAGGATCAAATTTACCGTATCGACCACTATCTCGGGAAAGAAATGGTTCAAAACATCGAAGTCATCCGCTTCGCGAATGCGATGTTTGAACCCTTATGGAACAACCGTTACATCTCCAATATCCAGGTCACTTCCTCTGAAGAGCTGGGTGTCGAAGATCGTGGGCGCTATTACGAAAAAAGTGGAGCTCTTCGCGATATGGTTCAAAACCATCTGCTTCAAATGGTTGCACTACTTGCCATGGAGCCCCCAATCAAATTGACGACAGACGAAATCCGCAGCGAGAAAGTTCGTGTATTACGATCCCTGCGTCCGTTTGAACATGAAGAAGTGAAAGATTATTTCGTGCGAGGTCAATATGGATCTGGTACATCCGGTAATCAGGATCTGCCGGGTTATCGCGAAGCAGACAACGTTGATGATCAATCCAATACCGAGACTTATGTTGCAGGAAAACTGATGATCGATAACTTCCGTTGGGCTGGGGTTCCGTTCTATATCCGCACAGGAAAGAGAATGGAAACAAAGTCAACGAAAATCGTCATCCAATTCAAAGATATTCCAATGAACCTGTATTACAATCCGGATAAGCCGCTTGCACCGAATTTATTGGTGATTCACATTCAGCCTGAAGAAGGAATTACCCTTCACTTAAACGTGAAAAAATCCGGACAAAACATTGAAACGACTCCAGTGAAGTTAAACTTTGCTAACACCAGTGTAGATGGGATGAACACGCCGGAAGCATACGAAAAGCTTCTATTCGATTGCCTGCGCGGGGATGCAACCAACTTCACTCATTGGGATGAAGTGAAGTTATCCTGGGCATTCGTCGATAAGATTTCTGAAGTATGGGAACATACACGTGACGGAGAATTCCCGAACTACGAAGCAGGATCAATGGGTCCGAAAGCAGCCGACAACCTGCTGGCTAAAGATGGCTTCTACTGGTGGCCAATTGCGAATCTAGACGTAGACCAATGCTAAGGAAGGTGTGGAAACAATGAAAATTTATGATGTAACAGCCCCAATCTTTAACGGAATGCCGGTTTATAAGAACAAACCGGAAAAACAACCTACCATCGACACCAATACGAATGGTCATGTAACAGAGTCGCGCATCTCAATGGATGTTCATACAGGAACACATGTTGATGCTCCACTTCACATGATCAACGACGGTGAAACAATCGAAACCATCGATATCGAACAGCTCGTTCGTCCCGTTAAAGTATTCGATCTGACAAAAGTAGATGAGAAAATCAGCCTGAAAGATATTGACGGATTAGAAATCGAAGAGAATGATTTCATCCTCTTTAAAACAAAAAATTCATGGGATACCGAATTCAACTTTGAATTCGTCTATGTAGCAGAAGATGCAGCAGCGTACCTTGCAGACAAGAAAATCTCAGGGGTTGGAATCGATGCACTTGGTATTGAAAGAGCCCAGGAAGGACACCCTACTCACCGCAGTTTAATGGGAAGTGGAGTCATCATCATGGAGGGACTTCAACTGAAAGACATTGAAGCTGGCCAATACTTCATGGTTGCCGCTCCACTAAAGATTGAAAACACCGATGCATCACCTGCTCGTGTGTTGTTGTTTGATGAATTGATAGGGTAAAATCCTAAAAGGACTCTCCAGTTTCCTGGAGAGTCCTTTTTCATATTTAGAGGTCTACCCATCTAACACAAAGGATCAAGCATTTCGAAGATAGAACGGTCATCTCTAAACTTCCCTAACGTAAGGCCAAAAACAGTCTTTTAATTCTAAGAATGATGCCTAACAGCTTGAGGGATTCATCCCTCAAGCTGTTGTGTTATTCCGTAATGTAGGTTTGGTGAGCTTACAATCCGGATAGTGAATGAAAGGAGCATAATACGAGAGCTTCTTCATGAAATAACATGCTTCAGGGAAATGATGCTCAAGAAACCGGAGTGTAGAATTATTCAGCACTTCGTCCTTCACATACATTTGAAGAACTTCCTCGACCAGCTTTGTGAAAGCTACAACCTGTATTGAAACATCTTCCGCAAATCGGATTTGAGCCGGGAAACCAGGTTGTGTAAAGTGTAAATAACCTTTGAACATATCATTTTTCACCATGAATTGTGAAAACTGGACCATTAAAGCTCTCGCCCTTTCAATAAGATCAATTTCGGCGCTATCGAGTATATCAATTAACAAAGCCGCATGTCCCCGCTGGTCATCAAGCCACAAATCCAATAAATTCACAAGGGAAAGTGACTGATACTCATTCCCTTTCATGTAGCTCTTCAAAATTCGTAAGTATTCCCTATTCTCTGCCAATGTCCCATTCAAGTAGCTCGGGGACAAATTTAAGTTCACCTGATTGAATAGGCGTAAATGTAGAAGATGGCCTTCGAACGTATAATATTGGTAGGAGACATCCTGTGCCCATTCTGAAAGCTGAATCATTTCAGAAGCTGAAGGAGGCAAATTCCTTGGGAGTTTCTTCATTTCCTCCTCAACATTTCCAAACCACTCAATGTAATATTCCGCATGCTTGACCCATTTATCTTCTGTGGGGCTTAAATAATCACGGATAAAATAGGCATGATCTTTTAATATCCCCAACCAAAATTCATGTTCCTGCCAGGGTGTAATCTTCTCAAATCCCATAGAACCTCCCCCTTTCTTCCTATACTTAACTTTATTAAGTGAAAGAGGCCTTCATGCTTACAATAAAATGCATTGTTTATTAATTCCATCAATAGTTGAAGAACCATGCTTTTCTAAGTCTTATCATTCCAAGAGTCATATTCTATGCGCTACATCAATTATCTTCCCAATGACATTCTGCACTTCATCCGAATGTCTGATGATATATAGATGATCAGCTTCTCCCTTCACAGGCGCCGCTACATCCTTGAAGTAAGCGTCAGTCTGTTGCCGGCTCAGGACTTCTTCAAAGGTGGCAGCATTCCTGAAAATGGCTGTACTCCGCTCACTGTTTACTACTCTGGCTTGAAGAATCCGGTCGGGGATATCCAAATGGATGAGGATGGTGGTAAATCCCTTCCCTTTGAAGTGCTCCAACAGCTTCAACCGTCCACTGCGGCTCAGATTCGAATTGCAAAGGATGAGGTGAAAAGAAGTCTCATTCATGGCATAGTCAACAATGGTTTGACTGACGGCATATTTAAGGGTATTTGGCCCTTCCATTGGAAGCAGACTTCTATAAAAGGTGTTGATGAATTCAGCATGGGCATCCTGGTCGATCACAATGGAATTCAACAATTGCTCTTCCAGGCTCCTGGCGAAGGTTGATTTTCCGCTATGGGTTTTACCAACAGTCATGATTACTAGTCTTGTCATGAATGGACCTCCAATTCATAGTTTAAACTCAATGTTTAGATTCCATAAAGAAGGCTCCCATTTTTAAGAGAGCCCACTCTCGATAATTTTCATGTGCCTTATCCGTGTACCCTGATTTCCATTTTTCTCGCCTGTGTCTTCATTCCCATTGCTTCATAAAACTGAATAGCCGTATCATTAAATTCCCAGACACCGAGCTCCAGGCTTTCGGCTCCTGTGTCCTTTGTAAATTCTACTGCTTTAGTAAACAATTGTTTTCCTAATCCTTTTTCTCTATATTTTTCTGTTACTCCGAAGTCCTCTATGAAGACATATTCTTTTTTCACTATAGTTTCTCGGTCAGGGGTTTCGTTCTTCCTTAAAAATGTAAAGGCGATGATTTCATCGTAAAGATCGATTACAAACACTCCCGCATCATCGTTCATAATCAACTCCTTATAGTAACCCATATCCAACGTATGTTCAGTCGGTTTGTAACGATCAGGTCTTCCTGAAACATGGAGATCGTGAACCTCTTTATGGATTAGTTTTATATTTTTTCGTAATCGTCTAAGGTCGCTTCTCTTAAGACAAACTTCAATTTGATTCCCCCTATTGTGTTAATCAATCATGAAAAAAGCCTTGTACACGTCACCAATGATCCCTTCTAATTGATGAACACCTAAGTCTGTATTGGTCATGATGACCAAACCCCTTTCCAATTGAGGATAGGCCACCATCATACATTGAAAACCGACGCCCCACCCAAGTGATGATATTTCGATCCCCTTGTCGTTTTGATCCAGGAAAACCCCCAGTCCGGTCCATGCCTTACCACCTTGTGGATGGATCATTTCGGCTGCGTTACTTGACGAAAGATTGAGTTTGCTTTCCCCTTTTAACGCATGCATGAGTTCAATCACTACAAGTGCTAAATCTGAAGGCGTTGTCCAAAGTCCCGAAGCAGCAGGATACGGATAAATTGGATATTTGTCATTCACAACTTTTCCTTCATTCGTATGACCACATGAGACATTTTGAGAAGGAGGATCAAATGTGCTATTTTCCATATGTAATGGCTGAAAAAGATGTTCGCTCATGACTTTCGAAAAAGGGTTCCCAGTAACATCTTCTATCAACAGTTGTATGATACAAAAGCCTGCATCGGAATAATGAAAGGCGTCTTCAGGTTGATATTTCAATTCAATCGGGACCTTACAATAAGGGGATTTTCCTTCTAACAGGTCCACCACCGTCGGCGTTCCGAACTCCGATTTGAGTTCAATGAAGCTACCTTCAGGATCGGAAACCCCCGATTGGTGACTAAGTAATTGTCTTAAGGTAACGTTTCCATTATATCCATGTATTGGGACCTTCCATGATGTTAGCAATTTATTAATATCCTCATCTAAAGCCAGAATGCCTTGTTCCGCAAGAGTCATGACCAACATGGAGGTAAGAAATTTACTGATTGAACAAGCACTGAAAGTCGAATCACTTTCCACCCGTTTATCTGTTCCTGCCTCGAGTAAACCGAAGCATACTGTGCTGTTTATGCTACCACTCTCAATGGTTGCCATGCTTAATCCCGTTACACCAAATTCTTTCATGCATTTTTGTATGTTGATCATTTGTGGTTTCATCATAACCTCCATCGTTCTATTAAAATATGTTCCAGCTCTAGTAAACTCACCATCTAAAGTTGATGGAAACATCATACATCGATTTCTTCCAGATCATATGATCAGCCCCATCACCCCAATAATCCTTCAGCCAATAATGGGGTTCACCAAATTTCCTCTTCCATATCTTCTGGGCATTGGCGTACCCGCTGTCCAAACAGAACTCCTGGATCCCCCTGTTTAGAAAAGTAAGGAACATGACGTTTAGGAGTAATGTAGCTACACCATGTCCTTGATAATCGGGATGCACAAACACTGTTCCGATCTCATACATCTCTTTTATTTCTCCATCTGTGCAGGTGGTAATCAGTTCACTGACTGGACCGTATTCAATCGTTCCGATGACTTCAGCATTGTTCTTATCAAAAGCGATTAAAAAGTATCGGTTCGTCCCATTGGTGTCCAAGTCACTTTTTAAGTATTGTTTCTTGATCTCTATTTCATTTTCGATGTCATCAAGCAGCTCTTCTAAACCTTCTTTGGAAAAGGTATGTTTAATGACTTTAGAAAAAAATTGAATCAGTTCTTCTTGGTCTTCAATGCGTGGTCTTCTTATTTCAATGGCGGGCACTGGAAATCACTCCTTGACTAACCTAAAATTCATTCCTTTGTTTTCTTTTATATCTTAAGCATTTTCCAAGCCTATCGTTTATGCAATATTATGGTAACACATCCTATCTCTTACATACGATAAAATTCTGATAATTAAATATCTTTTAATGTTCTCTATGTATTTTTTCAAAAATAAAAACCCCTCTCCTAACAGGAAAGGGGCTTTACTCATTCGATTATTTCATCCACTCAGTATGGAAAGTACCTTCTTTGTCCACGCGCTCGTACGTATGGGCACCGAAGTAATCACGCTGAGCCTGGATCAGGTTTGCAGGCAGGGTTTCTGTACGGTAGCTATCGTAGTAAGACAGTGCCGCAGAGAAGCCGGGTACCGGTACACCATTTTGGACGGCTACGCTGATGACTTCGCGGAGTGCGTATTGGTAACTTTCTACGATCTCTTTGAAATAAGGATCTAAAAGAAGGTTTGAAAGATTCGATTCACGGTCGTAAGCTTCTTTAATCTTTTGCAGGAATTGAGCGCGGATGATGCATCCTCCCCGGAAGATCATTGCGATATCCCCGTATTGAAGATCCCATTTGTACTCATCAGATGCAGAGCGCATTTGCGCGAAGCCTTGAGCATAAGAACAAATCTTGCTCATGTAAAGAGCTTTACGGATTGATTCAACCAACGCTTTTTTATCGCCTTGGAATGGTATCGTGTCAGGTCCTTTTAGCATTTTGCTTGCCTTCACTCGCTCATCTTTAATGGATGAAATAAAACGGGCAAAGACCGACTCAGTTATGATCGGTAAGGAAACACCAAGATCTAACGCACTCTGGCTTGTCCATTTTCCTGTACCCTTTTGTCCGGCTTTGTCCAGGATGACATCCACCATGGGCTTTCCTGTATCTTTGTCATTCTTTGTGAAGATATCTGCTGTGATTTCGATGAGATAGCTATCAAGCTCGCCTTTATTCCAGTCTGCAAACACTTCATGCAGTTCCTTGGCACTTAAGCCCAGGACATTTTTCATCAGGAAGTACGATTCTGCAATCAGCTGCATATCCCCGTACTCGATGCCGTTGTGCACCATTTTCACATAGTGACCTGCGCCATCAGGACCAATATACGTCGTACAAGGGTCTCCATCGACTTTCGCTGCAATGTCTTTCAGGATAGGGGCGACAAGGTCGTACGCTTCCCTCTGTCCACCAGGCATGATGGAAGGACCAGTAAGGGCACCTTCTTCTCCACCGGAGACACCCGTTCCGATGAAATGAATGCCTAATTCGCTTAATTCGCGATTGCGGCGGCGCGTATCTTCGAAGAACGTATTTCCTCCGTCAATCAGAATGTCCCCTTTTTCCAGGAACGGCTTTAATTGTTCAATGGTTGCATCAGTTGGATTTCCTGCTTTCACCATCAAAAGGATCTTTCTAGGCTTTTCTAGGGAATTAACGAATTCTTCAATCGTATATGTAGGAACGACATTCTTTCCTTTAGATTCGCTTACCATTTCATCTGTTTTTTCACGGGAACGATTATATACAGAAACAGAGTACCCTCTGCTCTCAATATTCCAAGCTAAGTTTTTGCCCATTACGGCTAGACCGATAACACCAATTTCTTGAGACATGCCATTAACATCCTTTCGTTTATAGAATACTGGGTTTTTTCTTTGTAAACTATCAACATTATGTAGGAAAACCTAGTTGACCAATTTTTTAAAACCTGTTTTCGAACTCTATTTCAATCTAACAAGAATAGTGTGGTGATGCAAATAATCCGTTTGAAGTGTTCGCTATCTACCTTAAGGTGTCCTCCTTCTTCCTGGGTCATTCCCTTAGAAAATCTTTGTTGAAGCTTGTGTCCTGTTTGGAGTCAAAGGTTTTCTTCTTGTTCTTCCCTTTTATTCCCTGGGAGATTGAATCTTTCCCGAACTTTTCCTGAAGCTGTGATAAAACGTTGTAAAGTGGTTCCTTTTCTGCAACCTTTCTATAAGAGAACAGGTCCAGTTGTTCGGTTGCTTCACTTTTTTCCACTATATCCTGGGCGGTGACACCCAAAAGTCTTACGGGATCTCCATCCCAGTGCTTCAACAATATGTCTTTGGCATAATGAAATAGATCTTCTTTTTTATATATCGGATTTTCCAGCTTCTTGCTTCTCGTAATGGTTTTTCTGAATTTATCCCTGATCATGAGCTGGATCGTCATCCCCAGAACGTCTTTCTGCTGCAGGCGTGATGACACTTTTGCACATAGTTTCTCTACAACCATTAATAGCTCGTGTTGGTTCGTTGTATCCTTTGGTAAAGTAGTGGAGTTTCCAACGCTTTTATAATCATAGATCGAATCAGGGTCCACGCTTCGCCTATCGATCCCGTTGGCGCGTTCTTTGAGACGAAGACCATTGATTCCAAGCAGTGATTTCAGCTGTATATCATTGGCATGAGCGAGATCATGGCAGGTATGAATACCAAACGAATTGAGCTTTTCTGCGGTCTTCTGTCCAATGCCGTGCATTTCGATGACAGGAAGGGGCCAGAGCTTTTCAGGGATATCTCGCTTTCTTAATACGGTGATTCCCATAGGCTTTTTCATATCTGAGGCGGTTTTGGCCAGGAATTTGTTGGGGGCCACCCCGATGCTGCAGGGAAGATCGAGTTGACTTTTAATTTGGGATTGAATGTCTGACGCAATTTGTAAAGGGGTGCCTTTTTCATAGGAGGCCGTGATATCCAGATATCCCTCATCAATCGAGACTGGCTCCACTAATTCTGAATATTGTCTGAGGATATCAAATATTCCTTTCGAGGCTGCACGGTAACGGTCAAAGTTAGGCGTCATGATAATGAGCCCAGGGCACAGTTTTTTGGCTTCCCAAAGAGGCATTGTCGTTTTCACTCCGAAGCTTCTCGCTTCGTAGCTGCATGTCACGATAATGCCTCTTCTCTCTTGGGGATTCCCGGCAATAGCTAATGGTTTGCCCCTCAATGTTGGGTCAAAAGCCATTTCAACAGAGGCATAGAAGCTATTCATATCAACATGAAGGATCACTCGTCCGTTTTTTGGATAATGTGAGTTCATTTAAATCGCGGCTTTCTTTGTCTAATTTTGATGGGTTTTTTGCTCGTTCACGTAATCCTTTATCTCTCTAATACCTTCTAGACTCTCTACTAAAACATCGGGGTCTATCTGGGTGATGAACGAATCTTCAAGATTGATGATTCCTGAGAAATAGTTTGTTTTTGAATACGCAAGTAAACCTACGTTTGTAAAGGAGTCATTCGGTACTTGGAGAATTTCTTTCGCTTCCTTTACGACCAAACCGATCTGCATTGTTTCTGTGTGAACGACGAGAAGAAACATTCCTGTTTCTGCACCTGCATTCGTGTCATAAAGGATATTTGCTAAATCAAGGACAGGGATCAGCTCTCCCCTGACCTTTACAAGTCCCAGGACAAATGAAGGCAGATGAGGGATGGCTCTCACTTCTTCCACTTTTTCAATCGAAACTACGTTCTCAATCGGTAGAGCATATTCTTCTTTTCCAGCATGAAAAACGACTACTTTCGGCATTGTATAACGTCCCCTCTTAAAACTTCTGATATGTATACTTCTAATGTACCATATTTTAGAAAGGTTGAGTGCTGGTTTTGAAAGAAGAAAATGTCCACGAACGAAGGATGAACTTCGGTTCATGGACATTTGGATGATTAGATGATCTGTCTGGCTCCGGCGGCTAGAGGCTCGAGGTCATAAGTCAAACCTGCCAAAAAGGCAAAGTACGCCTTTCCGGCAGGTTCGTCTTATGCTTGTCGCCTCTGAGCAAGCCGCCTCCGCTTTTCTATTTGTCAGCTCCGGCGGCTATTCCCCCGCTACTTCCTGAATGATCGCTACAACCATTTCAGAGAGCTTGTTCAGTTCTTCAACAGGCATTCTTTCGCTCTTCGTATGAATTTCTTCATATCCTACTGCCAAGTTGACTGTCGGCACTCCGAAACCTGCGATGACGTTGGCGTCACTTCCGCCTCCGCTTGTAAGAAGCTCGCTTGGACGACCGATTTTCTTCGCGGCGCGTTTTGCCACTTCGACTACTTCGTCACCGTCTTTGAACTTGAAGCCTGGATACATCACCTGTACTTCAACTTCTGCTTTTCCACCCATTTCTTCTGCTACGGATTCGAATGCAGATTTCATCTTCTCTACTTGAGCTTCCATTTTTTCAGGGACGAGTGAGCGTGCTTCTGCAAGAATATCCGCTTGTTCACATACGATATTCGTTGCTTTCCCACCTTCGAAGCGTCCGATGTTTGCTGTCGTTTCTTCATCGATGCGGCCGAGTGGCATTTTGGAAATCGCTTTAGCCGCAATCGTGATGGCAGATACACCTTTTTCAGGAGCTACACCGGCATGTGCTGTTTTCCCATATATCGTTGCTCTCACTTTCGCTTGTGTAGGAGCGGCAACGATGATATTACCGACTTTCCCATCACTATCAAGTGCGAAACCGTATTTCGCTTTTACTAGAGAAGAATCCAGTGCTTTCGCTCCGACTAATCCTGATTCTTCCCCTACCGTAATGATGAACTGAATATCACCGTGAGAGATATTGTTCTCTTTAAGTACCCGAACAGATTCAAGCATCGTTGCAAGTCCCGCTTTATCGTCGGCTCCAAGAATGGTCGTACCGTCAGAGTAAATATAGCCATCATCGTTAAGCGTCGGCTTAACCCCTTTTGCAGGGACAACTGTATCCATATGAGAAGTGAAGTAGATGGTATCTACGCCTTCTTTATTCCCTTTCAGCGTACAGATCAGGTTTCCGGCACCATGGCCCGTTTCCCCCATCGTGTCATCTTCAAATACCTCTACGCCAAGATCAGAGAATTTCTGTGTTAATACTTTGGCGATTTCTGCTTCTTCTCTCGTTTCAGAATCGATTTGGACCAATTCCAGGAATTCATTTAATAAACGTTCATGATTAATCATTTAGTCGACCTCCACAATTATGTATTCACTTCTATAGTATAGCGTGAATAGGCCGGTTCAACAAATGGTATCGCTTCTACAATGGAATATTTCCGTGCTTTTTCTTTGGTCTCTCTTCCCGTTTATTTCTCATCATTTCCAATCCTTGAATCAATTTGATCCGGGTTTCACGGGGATCTATGACGTCATCAACCATTCCACGGGAGGCTGCTACATATGGATTAGCGAATTTCTCACGGTACTCTTCAATCTTCTGCTCCCGAAGTTGTTCAGGATTGTCACTACCTGCAATTTCCCTTGCAAAAATAATATTTGCTGCTCCCTGTGGACCCATGACGGCAATTTCTGCATTAGGCCATGCAAAAACTAAATCAGCACCGATGGACTTACTGTTTAGTGCAACATAAGCACCTCCATAGGCTTTTCGTAAAATCACCGTCATTTTTGGAACCGTAGCTTCTGAATAGGCATAGAGGATTTTCGCACCGTGACGGATGATCCCGCCATGCTCCTGCTTGATTCCTGGGAAGAAACCAGTTACATCTTCAAAGGTGATCAATGGGATATTGAAGGAATCACAGAAACGGATAAAACGGGCTGCTTTGTCAGAGGAATCAATGTCGAGCCCTCCTGCCATGAATTTTGGCTGATTACAGACAAGGCCAACGACTTCTCCTTTGATACGGGCCAGTCCAACGACGATATTTTTCGCAAATTCTTTCTGGACCTCCATAAAGCTGTCTTCATCCACAATTTCATTGATGACCGTGCGGACGTCGTAAGGACGGATAGCATCGAATGGAATCAGGTCCGTTAAATTCCCACGATAATCATCTTCTTCATCCACTTCCAAACGAGGAGGCTTCTCCTCATTATTTTGTGGTAAATACGCTAATAGTCTACGAACCTCGAGAAGGACCTCTTCTTCAGTTTTCCCTCTGAAATGAGCATTCCCGCTGATGGAGTTATGGACCTTCGCACCGCCTAAATCTTCTGAACTGATTTTCTCACCGGTGACTGTTTCAATTACTTTGGGTCCTGTGATGAACATTTGACTTGTATCATCCACCATAAACACAAAATCCGTGATGGCAGGGGAATAAACCGCTCCTCCTGCGCAAGGTCCCATGATCACGGAGATTTGTGGAATCACTCCGGAATAAATAGAATTTCGATAGAAGATATGTCCGTATCCATCTAAAGAAACGACGCCTTCTTGAATTCTTGCACCACCTGAATCATTTAATCCAATGAAAGGTGCACCATTTTTGACTGCCAGATCCATGACATGTGAAATCTTCTTCGCATGCATTTCCCCCAATGCGCCGCCAAATACCGTGAAATCCTGAGAGAATAAGTAAATGGGTTTTCCATTTACTTTTCCATAACCTGTAACGACTCCATCTCCGGGGCCCTGAACCCCGTCCAGTCCAAAGTCTGAACAGCGATGCTCAATGAATGGATTAAGCTCGACAAAGCTGCCCGGATCCACTAAAATATCGATTCGTTCTCTGGCAGTCAGTTTTCCTTTTTCGTGCTGCTTATCTATTTTTTTATCTCCGCCGCCTAATTCTACTTCTCTTCTGCGATCATACAATTCATTAATTTTTTCATAGATATCCATTATGTTACTCCCCCTTGATGTTTGATTTATCACATAGTTCATATAGTACACCGTGCGCTGACTTTGGATGCATGAAGGCAACTGCAGCTCCGCCAGCCCCCGTTTTTGGAGTTTCGTTGATCATCCGGACTCCACTCACTTGCAGTTCCTTGATCCGTTTTTCAATTCCTTCGACACCAAAGGCAATATGGTGAATGCCTTCTCCCTTTTTCTCAATGAACTTGGCAATCGGACTTTCTTTATGTAGTGGTTCAAGTAACTCAAGCTTAATATTTCCACCATCAATAAATGCTACTTTCACACCTTGATTTCCCACTTCTTCGACCTTGACGAGTGAAAGCCCAAGAGTATCTTCATAAAATGGAAGAACATTGTCTATTGATGATACTGCTATTCCGATATGGTCTACCTTTTTCATCCCTATCATCCCCCTGTTGTTTACATGTTCCACCCGTATAGTATTCGATAAACGGTGTCGAATTCCCTCCTAATCCGGCGAATAATTAAAGCGTTTTCTTTTATGCCAATGGTTGTTTTCTCTCACTATTCACGATAAAATAGAGTTGAAAATCGCCTCTTTAAGGTGAGATGAAGAATGGAGAGATACAATGGGTAATAAAAAATTACAAAAAATAATTGTATTTGTCATGTTGTTTGCGATGATTGCATCGACAATCATGGCGGGACTGACTTTCTTATTATAATAGAAAACAAAGGATCTGCTTTTCGACTGGGTCGATTAGCAGATCCTTTTTATTTTATCGCACCGTGATCTTTTCCCAGCTGATGGAAGCTTTTGTTCGTTTTGACGACTAGAACCTTTGTTCCGACTGGCACCTGATCAAACAGATATTCGACATGTTTGTTGTGCATTCGGATGCATCCATTTGAGATATATTTGCCTATGCTTGAAGGTTGATTCGTTCCGTGAATTCCATAAATCCTTCCATCTGTCCCCTTGGCGTCAAATCCGATCCACCTTGAACCCAATGGATTCCGGGGGTCTCCACCGGGAATGTTCTTCTTACGATAATAAGGGTTCTTGGCTTTAACGGTAACATTAAATAGTCCTTCCGGGGTGAGGGTCGTCGTTTTCCCTGTTGCTACCGGGAATGTGTGCTGAACCTTCCCGTCGTCGATGAAGGCTAATTGATTACTTTCCTTGTTCACGATAATAAATGGATCCCCGGGAAGTGGATTCCTTCCAAGCGGCCATATGGGAGAAGCGAACAAGATAATGGCAAGAAGTATACGCATCCTATCACCTTTTTTCGTGTTTTAGGTGTAGTTTACTTCCTTTTGATCATTTTCATCCTTCTTTATTCCTTTAAACGAACTTTTCAGAAGAAGATACTGCTCCATCTCTTGAACAAATTGATAGAGAGCGGCGCGGGTTTCAAATTCTTCCCTCGTCTTAGGTAAATCCATCCGTTCAAACTCCACTTTCATATCATACAGTTTTTTCAAATAAAACAGGGCCGTGTTTCCCGGATGTATGTGATCACTAAGCTCATCCAGAAATTCGGCAATCCGATGTCCCTGCTCTATCGTCAATGAGATCGATGTCGCTATCGGTAAGATACGTTGTAGGATTTCGAACTGTTTTTCCCTCATTTTAAAATACAAATAATATAAGTTCTCATGACGTAAAAAGTGATTTTCAACATCTTTGAATGCTATTGTCTTCGCTTCTTTAAGTAATTGTTCTGTTTCAGTGATTTCTTTTCCATCCCATTGGCTGTCATTTGTTCGCAGGTAGTTGATCATTTCACAAAAGATTTTATAGAAATTGGCTTCGATCTTTTCTTGATATTCGATCATCTTTTTATCAACGCTTGGCATATACAAATTCATAACCAGAGCGATCCCGATCCCAATAACGATGATCCCTAATTCATTCTGAAAAAGGCCCGGGGTCACCTTACCTGCAGAATAAATATGTAAAATGATAACGGAACTGGTGACGATTCCTTCTTTGATATTCAGGGCTACCGTTATTGGAATGAACACAAGTAATAACAAGCCGATTACGGCAGGATGATAGGCCATGAACTCAAAGAACGCAGCCGAAATCACCATGGCAATCACACAGGCCAGGAAACGGCTCCATGAAGCGTTAACCGATTTCTTCTTCGTGTTTTGAATGCACAGTATCGTCAAAATTCCGGCTGATACAAAGTTATCCAGCTGAAACCACTGTGCAATGCTGATCGCAACCGCTGTGCCGATCCCAGTCTTAAGTGTTCGATACCCGATTCGAAACATTCATTTTTCTCCTAACTCTTTCTTTTTTAGCTACTTTAGAATACCATATTTCCCCTTGAACATAAAAAGGAGGATTAACGAAACTGTTCGCTAATCCTTCCATCGTTTAAAGTATTTTCTCTAAAAATTCTTTTCCACGTTCGCTTTGCGGGTTCGAGAAAAAAGGAAGAGGCTCTCCTTCTTCGACGATCTTACCATCATCCATGAATAAGACTCTGTCTGCCACCTCTCTGGCAAAGCCCATTTCATGGGTTACAATGATCATCGTCATCCCTGAATGAGCAAGTGATTTCATGACTTCCAGCACCTCTTTGACCATTTCCGGGTCCAGTGCAGATGTCGGTTCGTCAAAAAGCATCACTTTCGGTTCCATGGCCAGTGCCCTTGCAATCGCTACACGCTGTTTTTGGCCTCCTGATAAACGGTTTGGGTACTCAACACTTTTTTCTTTCAAACCAACCTTGGTTAGAAGGTCCGTCCCTAATTTTTTAGCATCTGATCTGTTTAGCCCCTTCACTTTCACTGGGGCGTAGATCACGTTTTCCAACGCCGTCATATGCGGAAAGAGGTGAAAGTGTTGAAATACCATGCCTATGTCTTGTCTCACTTTGCTTATATTTTTGCCTTTCACAATAGCTTCTTCAAAGTATATCGATCCTGAAGTTGGTTCCTCTAAATAATTCAGGCAGCGGAGCAGAGTGGATTTTCCGGAACCGGAAGGACCGATCAATGCGACAACCTCCCCTTTTTCTACGGAGAAATCTATACCTTTCAATACTTGAAGCTTACCGAACGATTTGGTGATTTTTTCTGCTTTAATCATTCCCACGTAGTCTCCCTTCCAGCGCTTTCCCTAATAAGGTTAGAATCATGACAAGCACATAATAGATCAGTCCTGCAAATAGTAGTGGTTCGAAAAAGGAATACAAATCACTGCCTACCATATACGAACGCCTCATCACATCGGCGGCTCCGATAACAGTGACGATGGCAGATTCCTTCGTAAGGGTGATAAATTCGTTCATTAAGGCAGGCAAAATGTTTTTAATGGCCTGAGGCAGGATCACATCTTTCATCATCAAACGATATGGAACCCCAAGAGCCATGGCCGCTTCCTTTTGCCCTTTATCCACTGCATTGATCCCCGCACGGATGATTTCGGAAATATAGGCAGCTGAATTAAGGGAAAAAGAAAGAATCGCTGCTGTATACGGTTCGATCTGAGTTCCAAAAAGCTGAGGCGAGCCATAAAAGATGATCATTAATTGCAGAACTAAAGGAGTCCCCCGAAAAACCGATGTATAAATATCTGCAAGTAATGTTAAAGGTTTGATGGAACTTATTTTACAAAGAGCAAGCAGAATACCGAAGGCAAATCCAAGTATTCCTGCTAACCCGACAATTTTAAGAGTGACCTTCAATCCTTCCAAAATAAAAGGAATCGAAGGGATCAGTTGTTGAAAATCAAGTGGCATTGTATTCTCCTCCAATCGTGCTGTTAAATAGGAAGGACTAACCGATGATGGGTTAGCCCTTCTATCAATCTACTGTTCTCCGTCAAACCACTTTTCAGCCAGTTTATCCAATTCTCCATTTTCTTTGAGCTTTTTCAATGCATCGTTGAATTCGCTTGTAAGCTCACTATCCTTTGGAAGTGCAACGGCAGAACCCGCCTCTTCTTCGTTCACGTCCATTGTATTTCCTAGAAGTTCTTTATTTTTATCCAAATAACCATTTGCTACTGTATTTTCGATGATTATGGCATCAAAACGTCCATTTTGCAGATCCTGTATCAGCTCAGGAATACGGTCACGGGTCTCTACTTTTAATGGGATTGAGGTGGAAAGTTCTTCTGCAGCATCCTGTTGGATGGAACCTAACTGAACGCCAACCGTTTTACCATCAAGATCCTTTTCGCTTTGAATTCCGCTCTCTTTTGTTGAGATGATCATATCTTTTGCTGTGTAGTAGACATCACTGAAGTCAACGTTCTTTTGTCGTTCCGGCGTAGGGGTCATAGCTGAAAGTACAAAGTCCACCTGCCCGGTTTTAAGTGCTGAAATTAATCCGCTGAACTCCATATCTTTAATCTCGATTTCATAACCAAGTTCATCTGCCAGCATATGAGCCAAGTCAATGTCGTACCCGATAAATTCATCACTGTTTGCCGTATCGACATATTCAAATGGTTTATAGTCAGCCGACGTACCCATAATCAGTTTCTTTGATTCCCCTGAAGCGGTTCCTGCATTCTCTTCTCCTGCACCACACGCAGCAAGAGTAGTAGAAACGATTAATACTACTATAAGAGATAATATCTTTTTCATTGTAATTCCTCCCCAATAATAATGTATAAATATAATATATAATGTATATTAATTACTATATTCGTATTGTATCAGAGATAAATATTTATGCAATAGTTTTTATAGTTACTCATAAATATTTATATATTCTGAAAATATAATAGTTGGTATATTAATTAAAAACACTAGTCCGTGTAATTAGTGAACTTCTCTTATTCAAAAAATATTCATTTTTAATGAGGGGACCACGACAAAACGAAAGAGAAAGGAGAGAAGTAGTTTTTATAAAATAGAGTGAATTTACGTTGATTAGAAACTAAAAAATGCAGATCTGGCTGTAGATTTTATGAAAAATTAGGATATTCATCTTTTTATATGGGGAATTAACTATGAATTGCGTCATTTCGGGAGATAATTGCGTCGTTTTCATTAAATATTGCGTCGTTCTTAAAGAGAATTGCGTCTCTCTAGAATTTATTGCGCCGCATTTAAAAGGAATTGCGTATTTTAGTAAATCAGGAATTATCAGCCTGTTTACTCTGCTTCCCACCCTGCAAATAAAAGAAGATCAATCGTATAAACGTGAAAGGCAAAAAAAAACCCGTCAAGTTCCTCACATAAACATCCACCTAAAGCAGATATTCATGTAAGGAACCTGACGGGCCACACTCTCTTACTTACACTTCTTCACAATACTGATCGAAGTACGATTGAATTTTGTTCACAACCGACATTGGGTCGTGACCTTCAATTTCATGTCTTTCTACCATCGTCAATAACTTTCCATCTTTTAATAGAGCAAATGACGGTGAAGATGGTGGATAGCCGGTAAAGTAGCTGCGCGCTTTCGCAGTGGCTTCTTTATCCTGGCCGGCGAAAACGGTTACCAATTGATCTGGTCGTTTATCGTAATGAATGGAATGAGCTGCTGCTGGACGTGCAATTCCTCCGGCGCAACCACAAACGGAGTTAATCATCACGAGTGTTGTACCTTCTTTAGCGAAAGCTTGATCTACTTCTTCTTCTGTTGTTAACTGGGTATAACCGGCTTGTTCGATTTCTTGACGAGCCTGGCGAACAACATCATTCATAAATAAATTGAAATCTATATCCATGCTTGAACTCTCCTTTTAATCGCTGACTTAATCATTCTCCATAAGAACATGAATTTTAATGTACCCCTATCATAACAATTTCAAACCCTATGTTTCAATTAAAATTAACTAAACCCGTTAATGAATTACACCCTTATATCGCTTTAGCAATTCTTCTACTGCTTGAGAAGTGGTATAGTCCCCTTCCTTCACACGCCCTTCCATGTGTGGAAGGGCAGACTTTATATCCTTATGAAAAAAGAAATCTGACAAGACTCTTTCTTTCAACATCGTATGGAACCATTCCTGCTTCTGGAGAAGTCGCCTTTCTTCAAAGACTCCCTGTTCTTTTGATTGCTTCTCAAACTGTCGGATCACATTCCACATCTCTTTTAATCCCTCATTTTTCAAGGCAGAACAGGTATAAGCCTTTGAACTCCAACCTTTAGTTGCGGGAGTCAAGAAGTGGAGGATTTGGTTCAGCTCTCTTCTTGTTTTCTCAGCGAGAGGTTTATTTTCTCCATCCGCTTTGTTGACAAGTAATGCATCGGCAAGCTCCATGATCCCCTTTTTCATTCCTTGAAGCTCGTCCCCGGCTCCAGTGATGACGAGCAGGAGGAAGAAATCCACCATTTGCCTCACCATCACTTCACTTTGACCGACTCCAACGGTTTCAATGATCATCAGATCATATCCGGCCGCTTCGCATAAGAGAAGTGTTTCACTCGTTTTCCGGTGTACTCCACCAAGTGTTCCTGCAGTCGGGGAAGGTCTTACAAAAGCACGGGGGTTTTTCGATAATTGTTCCATTCTTGTTTTATCCCCCAGAATACTGCCACCGGAAATGGAAGAGCTGGGATCAATCGCAAGGACGGCAACCCGGTGGCCCTGCTCACATAACATTTCCCCGAACGCTTCTATAAATGTACTTTTACCAGCTCCCGGCACACCTGTAATGCCGATCCGAAAGCTTTTACCCGTATAGGGCAGGAGCTCCTGCAACAGTTCCTGTCCCTTTGCATAATGCTGTTCTGCATTGCTTTCAATCAGAGTGATGGCCTTCGCCAAGGAGCTACGGTCACCATTCAAGACCCCGTCCTTTAATTCGGTAATCGATACAGAATCCTTTTTCTTCTTCACAAAACGCTTCTTTCGCCCTGAATCATGCTCTCCCATTATTCAGCCACTTCCTCATAGCCCAGCACTTCATAAATTTCTTTGATGACTTTTTGTGCAGCAACGGGTATGATCGTCCCTGGTCCAAAAACGGCAGAAGCTCCGTTATTCAATAGGAAGTCATAATCCTTAGCCGGAATCACTCCACCAATGACAACGAGAATGTCTTCTCTTCCTAATTTCTTTAGTTCTGCTACCAATTGAGGCAGGAGTGTTTTATGTCCTGCGGCCAGTGAACTTACACCGATGACATGCACGTCATTTTCGACTGCTTGCAGAGCCGTTTCTGCAGGCGTCTGGAACAATGGTCCGATATCCACATCAAAGCCAAGGTCTGCAAACGCCGTGCTAATCACTTTAGCTCCTCTGTCATGCCCGTCCTGTCCCATCTTTGCAATCAGGATACGCGGTCTTCTTCCTTCGTTTTCCAAAAATTCTTCTGTCATCTCTTTCACGACGTTGATTTCTTGTTCATTTGAAAAGTTCGAGCTGTACACCCCACTTATACTCCGGATTGTTGCTTTATGTCGGCCTGATACTTTTTCAATGGCATCAGATATTTCTCCGAGTGTCGCCCGGGCCCTCGCTGCCTCTACCGCTTTTTCAAGTAGATTTCCTTCTCCTGTTTCTGCTACAAGCGTTAATGCCTCGAGCGTTTCGGCTACTCTATTCTCATTTCGTTCTTCTTTAAGCATTTGAATTCGCTCAATTTGCTTTTGTCTCACAACTGTATTATCAATGTCCAGCGTTTCAATCGGATCTTCCTTGTCCAGGCGATATTTATTTACCCCGACTATCGCTTCATCCCCCGAATCAATCATTGCCTGTCTTCTCGCAGCCGCTTCCTCTATCCGCATCTTCGGCAATCCGGTTTCAATCGCCTTGGTCATTCCGCCAAGCTCTTCGATTTCTTCGATATGATCCCAGGCCTTCTCCATCAACTGATCGGTCAAGGATTCAACATAATGTGAACCTGCCCATGGATCAATCACTTTTGTAATAGCGGTTTCCTCTTGAAGGTATAGCTGTGTATTACGTGCGATCCGCGCAGAGAAGTCTGTCGGCAGGGCAATCGCTTCGTCCAATGCATTGGTATGAAGCGATTGCGTATGACCCATAGCAGCCGCGTGGGCCTCAAGTAATGTACGAATGACATTATTATACGGATCCTGCTCCGTTAAGCTCCAACCGGACGTTTGGGAGTGGGTTCTGAGCGCCAACGATTTCGGATTACCAGGACCGAATGTTTTCATCATTTTCGCCCAAATTCTCCGCGCCGCCCTCATTTTGGCGACTTCCATGAAATAATTCATGCCAATCGCCCAGAAGAATGATAATCTTGGTGCAAAGGAGTCGATATCGATCCCTGCCTGGAGACCTGTACGAACATACTCAAGACCATCTGCCAGCGTATAAGCAAGCTCAATATCGGCAGGCGCTCCCGCTTCTTGCATATGATACCCGGAAATACTGATGCTATTAAACTTCGGCATATGTTTGGACGTATACTCAAAGATGTCTGCAATTATCTTCATGGATGTTTCAGGAGGATAAATATAGGTGTTCCTCACCATATACTCTTTTAAAATATCATTTTGAATCGTACCGGACAGCTTCTCCTGCGAAACTCCCTGTTCTTCTGCCGTGACGATATAAAATGCAAGGATGGGCAGCACCGCTCCGTTCATCGTCATGGAAACAGACATTTGATCAAGAGGTATTCCATCAAACAGAATCTTCATATCCAGGATCGAATCGATGGCGACTCCCGCTTTTCCTACATCCCCTACCACCCGGGGATGATCGGAATCATAGCCACGATGAGTAGCTAAATCAAAAGCGACAGACAGACCTTTCTGCCCCATACTTAGGTTTCTTCTATAAAAGGCATTGCTTTCTTCTGCTGTTGAAAATCCTGCATACTGCCTTACCGTCCAAGGACGATTCACATACATGGTCGGGTACGGTCCCCTTGTATAAGGAGCCAAGCCTGGGAGGTCTTCTCCATGGGATATACCTTTTGAGTCCTCTTCTGAATAAAGAGATTTAATGACGATCTTCTCATTTGTCTCATAGGTGCTGCCTGTTAGAGAACCATCATTCGTTCTCACTTCTTTCGAATAAGGGTTGATTTCTTGCCAATCAGGCTTTGTCATTGTCAGTTCCCTCCTCCCAGATAGTTAATAGCTCATCTACTTTTTTCAGTATGTTTTGCTTGTTATAAATGGATCCATTCAGTCCTAAACGAACCCACTCATGCTCATCAGGTATTTTCCCTGCTGCGTCAATCACAATGGTCGAATCAATATGATGAATGGACTCAATCAACATAGGCAGTTTGTCTTGATATTCTTCCTCTGTTCCACAAACACAATAGTATGGATAACGGGTTTCTTCCACAAATTGAAGTATATCTTCCTTAGAGAAGCACTCTTTACTTTGATTCGCATGAATGCCCCCCGTCGCTAAAAATCCTTTTACAAAATCAGCCCTGGGCTTATGGGTTTTCAGCTTTCCTAACCCTATTAAACCTGCCACCGGTTTACTTCTCAGCTTATGTGTCCTTTCTCTTAATCTTTCAAAAGGAAGAGACAATCGCTCACCCACATTATTAGATGATGGAGTTTGATATGTCTCCTCAAGATTTGAATAGATGTTTGTCCCGATCATCGAGTTTTTTCTTGTGGCTAAATCATGAATACGTGACTCTCTCACTCTATTTATTTTTTCATGAATGGAACCATTTTTCAGACAGACAAGAATTCCCCCATCTCCATCGACCTGTTGAAATTCCTTCCATGCAAGCTTACCTACCTCTTCTGATAACCATTCCACATAATAAGAACCGCCCCCAGGGTCGACCACTTTATCCAAATGAGCTTCTTCCCCAAGGATCAGTTGCGTATTCCGGGCAATTCTCTCAGAAAACCCGTTCACTTCCCCACTCACTTCATTGAATGGAGCAACAAGAAGATAATCCACCCCTGCAAGAATGGCAGAAAACGCTTCTCCTCCCCCGCGAAGCATATTGACATACGGATCGAGTGTGGATTTGTTCAATTGAGACGTTTCCGCACTGCAGCTGACCGAATGAGCGATCGCTTGTTCTGAAAGTCCATAAGACGATAATACTTCTTGCCACAATTTCTTAAAGGCTCTGATTTTGGCTATTTCCATAAAGAAATGGCTGCCTACTGAAAAGTGAAAATGCATTTTCCCAGCAATCTTTTCTATAGTCCATCCTTTTTCCTGAAGTGTTTCAATATAAGCGACCCCTTCACTCAGGCCGTATGCCAATTCCTGCGTGGCACTTCCTCCACTATTATGATACTGGGCAGAATTAATGATTATGGTCTTCAGATTAGGCAGATGCTCATCTACGTCTTTTACAACCTCCAACCAATCTACAAACTGCTCCCGATTTTCATTTATTGGATCAAAGCCCATTACACCTTTGATTTCCCTCAGTTCAGGAATTTCCATCATTCGCTGAATAGAGAGTGCTGTCTTTTTTTCAATGGAAAAGACAGGAGTCTCTAACCCAACGACTTCTTTTATAAATTGGTGGAAGCCTTCTCTTATGTCTAAGTCACCTACTTGAAATGAAACACAGTTCTGTCCCCGGGATAATGCATCCTTCATTGCAGAAGTGAGTTCTTCCCAAGTGCCCCTTTTGACCGGTTGAGCGATGAACCATTTTGGAGCACTCTCCAATTTCCCTTGAACATTAGGGATATAAGCATTCACCCTATCCACTCCAGGTAAATCTTCTTTCGTGTATAACGGTTTAAGTTCAATATTTTCATAGGTTTTCGTATGTAAGGAACGAATCCCTTTCCCTTTTAACGCTATCTCAGCTGCTTCTTGCCATTCGGTAAGTGTTCGTCGACTGAATGATTGTTCTTTCATATCATTAAGCTTCATAGTACCCCTCTTTCGACCTGCATGATTGTAATCGTTTACATTTACATCTGAAGAACTTCACTTAACTAGCATGAGTGCACATTGAACATTCGAAATGTTTATACTAATACTATTTTAGTATATAAAAGAAAACGTATTTCTTCAATCTCTCTGGTAAATGAATCAAAAAAGAAAGAAGAGTCGACGGGGTCGACTCTTCCTCCCTTAAGCTTTATTTCTTTGTATTGATATACAATTTACCTTCTGCACGTTTCGTTGTGACATTTCCATAATCATCGGAAATCTTCACTTCAATAAGTGCTCCAGGTGCCTTTACATTGGAAGTGGCTGTGTAGTAACCGACGTAGTGACCTTCTGATGTTTCCATCATTGGAAGCTCATTTGCGTTTGTTACTTGGGATCGTGCATTTGTCAGTGGCATTTGGATGACAAATGTGGCATCTAATCCAGGCTCACTGTCAAATTCGATTTTAACCGATTCACCTTTCTTCAGCTCTTTATCTTCAGAAGGAAGAAGATTTTCAACTGCGATGTCACCAAATTTAGCAAAGACTGTCACGCTTTGTTTCTTTTTGTTTCCAGCTTTATCTTTCGCTACTACCTGTATGACATTTTCTCCTTCATCCAGAAGCAGTCTATGACTGAACTGTCCATCACTTACAGAAGCTTTCTCGCCATTAACTTTTACCCAGGCAAGGTTTTCATCGACAATCGTTCCTTCTACGGTGATGGCTTCACGATTCGTTTTCATGCCTTCTTTCGGAGACGTGATGGCAAGCTCAGGCTTCACTTGATCAAGGGTGATGGTTACAGGCTCAGATGGTCCCGTCATCCCTTGCTCGGTTGCTGCTTTCGCTGTAATCGAATTCTCTCCATCATGTAATGAAACATCTGCAGAGAAGGTACCATCTTCCATCGTTTCTGCTGTTGCCACTTCTTCGTCTCCATTAAAGAGGTGGACCGTTGTGGTCGGGGCAGAAGTCCCTTCAACGGTAACCGACTCCTTATTTGTAAATGATTTATCTTTCGGTGATGTGATGACTGGTGCAGTGACTTCATAATTCACTGTTGCACGAATCATATAGTTCCCTTCATCTTCTGGTGCTAGTGACCATGCACCTCCGACGAATTGCCAGCTTCTTGCGGCATATTCGCCATCTTCATCTGTTCCAAGCCCTGGTGCATTCGGATTTGGAGCTGATTGAATGTAAACCATGTAGAAATCGCCGTCTACCATGATGCCATGCTGGCTTAGGTCTACATGTGTCCATTCCCCGTTACGTAAAGCAGTTCCATCAAACGGACCGGCTACTTTCTTACCAGGAGCGCCATCTGGACCAGATGCATCATAAACGGCAACTTGGAATTCTGTTCCACCCGGTACTGGCCATTCTGTATCCCAGAAGCGGAATAACCCGCCTGTAACCAATGCTGTTTCATTGCCTTCTTCAAGAGACATTTTCACAGCCCAGCCATTACCTGCATCATAGAATGCACGTGCGTTTTCAGCTGTTCCATCATCGTAACCAATTTCACCGGGATATCCGATGAAAGGCTCTAATGAAACATCGGCATTTGTTGCTTCTCCACCTTCAACTGTTACAGTCATTTCCTTACTATAGTAGTAAGGTGCAACTACTTTAAGGGTGTACTCACCTTCATATGCCTCCAGCTCATATTCACCATTTTCATTCGTTTCTACCGGCTCTACAACAGCATCTTCAAGTAAGAAGACAGTAGCTCCCTCAACCGGTTCTCCAGAAATTTCATTTGTGACTGTTCCCGTAATATTCCCTTGAGGAATTTCTTCAAGGGTAAAATTGGCGTTAGATGTCTGATCTGCTTCAATCGTTACACTTTGTGTTTCAGATCTGAATCCATAGGTTGATGCTTGCAGCGTAAACTCACCGGCTGCATGAGTCATTTCGTACGATCCATCGGCAGGGTTCGTATATACCGAACGTCCCGTTTCCAGTACGCTTACTTCCGCTTGCAATGGAAGCAGCACCGGCCCTGGTACGTTTCCTTCTACCGGAGTTTCTTTGCTTACATGTTTCGCCATTTTGATTTTATTCGGATTTACACTCGGTTTCTTTGAAACAGATGATGACTTCTCATCCTTCGATTTCAATCCAAGGTTCATCTTTTTAGCTGGAAGAATCGATTCTCCACTTAGCTTAACGTCATCGATATACCAGCCTTGTTTCACGACACTACCATCAGTTGTAACATTAAATGCGATGTAGATGCGCTGACCGGCATATTGACTCAGATCCACTTCTCCGTCGACCCAGCCATCCGTATTCCCGTTGACACGAAGGGCCTGCGTCCACTCTTCACCATCTGTGGATACAAACACATGACCATAATCATAGTTTCTTTCAAGCTCATGCCACTGCTTGAATTGTAAGAAGCTATTCCCTTCAGGTAAATCGATCGGAGGCATTTGTAAGGACATGTTGGCACTGTTGTCATACGTACCATCCAGACTTGTTGCATATACCTTTTCTCCTGAAGTAGCGGCACCTGGACCATTAACCGGTACACCCCACTCCCAGCTGTTTCCTGGGCCGTAAGAATTCCAGCCACTTGGAGAAGACTCAAAGTCCTGCTCATATCCGACTGTGATTCCCGGAAGAAGAGTGACAGAATAGGCATCCGTTTCTACTTCATTTCCGCCAAAGTCCATTGCCGACCATTTATAAGTAACACTTTCTCCTGTCAGTGCTTCCCCAGGAATGGTTGCCTCATAAGTTCCTGATGTATAGTCACCTGCAGATCTTGTTGCTTCAACAGATTCCCAAGCACCGTCCTGATTTTGATAATGTAATGAAACATTCGTTACACTCACATTATCATTTGCTTCCGCTTGTAGTGGCAGATTCATTCCTTCAAATGCTTCACCAGGGGCTTCATGACTGATTACTGGAGCTTCAGAGTCATCCCCTTCTTTTGAAACTTGCCCTTCTACTTTTCCAATACCGCTCATTACGGATGAAACGGCATCGAATGCGTTAACCAAGCCATGACCATATCCATTATTAGGTGTTTCAGGGAAGGTACCGTCTGTCAATGGAACAGCCGTTGACATTAAGATTTCTTCCATTTCATCAACCGTCAAACTTGCATCCGCTTGTCTCAATAATGCTGCAACTGCAGAGACGTGAGGACCCGCCATTGATGTACCATTCCATCCGCCTTCGTAGTTACTTCCCGGTACTGAAGAGCGAATATTCACTCCCGGTGCGGAAATTTCAGGTTTAACTTCCTCGTAAGGAGAAGGACCCTGCAGCGAGAAACTTCCAAGGTTGTCATTAATATCCGTTGCACCCGTTGCAAATGACTCAGGGTAATTTGCAGGTGTAGCAATTGAACCCGGGCCTCCAGGATTAAATAATGTTGTATTACCAGCAGAGAACTCAGGGAATATTTCTGCCGCTCTCCATGCGTTCACCATATCCCGGTACCACTCATCAAGACCGGGACCCCCACCCCATGAGTTATTGACAACATCTGGAGCCATCTCGGGATGCGGGTTGCCCTCAGCATCCTTAGGAGCAAGAATCCATTCTCCCGCTTCCAACAAATCAACATCTGTTCCTCCATCTGCCGTGAATGCTTTTACAGCAATCCATTTTGCTCCCGGAGCGACGCCGATCTGATTGCTGCCGTCAGGTTCTGAACCAACCATTGTTCCTGTAACATGCGTACCGTGTCCTTGATCATCATAAGGTGCACTTTGCCCTGCTGTTGCATCAAACCAGCTGAATTCATGATCAGGGGCATCAGGATTTTGAGGATCATATCCTCTGTATTTTTCCTGTAAAGCCGGATGATTCCATTGAACACCTGTATCAATCGATGCTACAACGGTTCCAGCTCCATCAATGCCCATATCCCAAACCGCCGGTGCACCAACTCTGTCAATATTCCATTCAATCGATGCCGGACTGTTTTGGACTTCTTTTTCTGCAACGCTAGCTGAATCTTCAACTTTTGCCGGTTGAATGAGCTGACGCGTTTCATTCGGCAAGATTTTCTCAACTTCAGCAAATGTTGAAATTTTATCCATTACCTCTTTTGTGGAAGTAACGGCCATTCCGTTTACAACGTAGAAATCTTTTATTTCCTTTACTGCACCGGACTTTTTTTGTTTCGTTAAGTATTCTTTCACTTCTGCTTGAGATTCAAGGGCCGTGGCACGAAGCTCGGAAACGACCATATTTCGCTTCAGTAATTTTTTGCTGTTAGCAGACAGCTTCTGTTTTTTCGCTTTTTCAGCCGCGCTCTTAGCTACAGCCTTCGTATCAAGCTGCTCCTTGAACTTCACTAAGTATGTGACGTGCTTATCTTTCTTGAATTGATCATGTAGTTTCGATGTGATCTTTGATTGTGGACTTACCTTTGCGCTATCGCTTGCTGAAGTGGATGGTTTTTCTTTAGCCAAAGCTGATTGTGAGGTATTCGCTGCCCCTGCATTGAATGGAAATAATAATGGGACAAACATTACTAAGGTGAGTACAATGGATAACCATCTTGCTTTACGCTTTCTACGTGTCATCTAATTCCCTCCCAGTAATTTTAGATTCCTTCAGTAAACCCGACACCTCCCTGATTCACTACTTGGAAAAAAGTAGGTTCTAAACCAAAGATAACCAAGTAGTAATGTAAAATGTTGTAAGTTTATGTCGGATTAAATCTGAATATTCGGAAATTAATAGAAAAGTCACCTTCTCGCATATTTCATGTATGCATATAGTCACACAGATAATATAACTACAGGAATATTTTGGATTGCGATGCACATCTCATAGGTTAAAAGGAGGAAGCACCCCCAACATTTCGTACTAAGCAGTAAATAAATGAGAGAGAAGACATAGGAGGGAATTTAATCTTGTAAGTACTCGGAAAACGACCTATAAATCGTTAAAAAATTATTTACGGGATATTCTTCCAGTTATAATTTTCCTTTTTTTCCTGAATTCTTGGACCTACCATTTTGTATTTATAATCCTTTCTATCCAGAAGCAGAAAAAAACAAGGACCAACCACCCAGGGTCAGTCCTTGTCACTATTTAATAGACAGATGTATTTTCTTTTGATGTATTTTCTAAGATTTCTTTCACCCGCTGCAAGAATCTTCCGCATACCAATCCGTCAAGAACACGGTGATCAAGTGACATACACAGGTTCACCATATCACGAACTGCGATCATCCCGTTGTTCATGACAACTGGACGCTTCACAATCGACTCCACTTGAAGGATCGCTGCTTGAGGATAATTTATGATACCCATCGATTGTACTGAACCAAATGACCCGGTATTGTTAACTGTAAATGTGCCTCCCTGCATATCTTGAGAAGTTAATTTACCGCTGCGGACTTTTCCGGCAAGCTCAGTAATTTCTCTTGCAATTCCTTTGATCGTCTTTTCGTCTGCATTTTTGATCACAGGCACATAAAGTGCATCATCAGTGGCCACTGCAATGGAAAGATTGATGTCTTTCTTTTGAACAATCTTTTCCCCTGCCCACATAGAGTTGATTTGCGGATACTCTTTAAGGGCTTGCGCTACAGCTTTTACAAAGAATGCGAAGAATGTCAGATTAAAACCTTCACGCTGCTTGAATTCCGTTTTTAGTGAGTTTCTATAATCAACAAGATTTGTAACATCCACTTCCATCATCGTCCATGCGTGAGGAGCTTCATGCTTGCTTCGAACCATGTTGGATGCGATGGCTTTACGAATTCCCGAAACCGGGATTTCAATATCACCAGGTACAACAGGAACGTTCGCTGCAGGTGCGGATTGCTTGGCAGGTTGTTGAACAGCTTGCTCTTTCACTGGCGCTTGCTGAGGAGCCTGATCTTCGGCCTTAGGCGCCTGAGCCTCTCCTGCTTTTGGAATATTACCTGACTCAATGACCTTCTTAAGATCTTTACGAGTGATACGGCCGCCGTTTCCAGTGCCTTCCACTTGATTCAGGTCAATATCGTGCTCTTGAGATAGCTTTAATACTGCCGGAGAATACCTTGCTTTATTCCCACTATCTTTACTTGGAGCATTCCTTTTAGTTGCTGATTGAGTTGTTTCGTCCGCATCTTCCATAGGCTCTTCTTTCGGAGTTTCTTCAACAGGTGCAGAACCTTCACCTTCCACTTCAATCGAACAAATGATTTCTCCGACTTCAAGAGTGTCTCCTTCATCAGCAATTAAATCTTTAATGGTACCCGTAAAGGATGATGGTACCTCTGCATTTACTTTATCCGTTTGAACTTCCGCAATCGGGTCATATTTATTGACGGTATCACCAGGTGAAACCAACCATTTACTTATTGTACCTTCTGTAACACTTTCCCCTAGCTGAGGCATTTTCATATTTTCTATACCCAATGAGGAACCCTCCTTACTGTTGAGTTTAATTGGTTTTTCTGATTAAAATTCTGCAAGTTCACGCATTGCTTTTTCTACTTTATCCGGGTTGATCATAAAGTATTTTTCCATTGTTGGCGCATACGGCATTGAAGGAACGTCAGGACCAGCAAGTCGTTTGATTGGAGCATCAAGCTCGAATAAACAATTTTCAGCGATAATCGCAGAAACCTCACCCATGATGCTTCCTTCTTTATTGTCTTCTGTCACGAGCAGAACTTTCCCTGTTTTAGAAGCTGCTTCAATGATCGCTTCTTTATCTAATGGATAGATTGTACGTAAATCCAGGATGTGCGCCTCAATTCCGTCTTGGGCAAGCTTTTCTGCTGCCTGAAGAGCAAAGTGAACACACAAGCCATATGTGATGACTGTGATGTCTTCCCCTTCACGCTTCACGTCTGCTTTTCCGATTGGAAGAGTATAATCATCATCAGGTACTTCTCCTTTAATTAGACGGTAAGCACGTTTGTGTTCGAAGAATAATACTGGATCTTCGTCACGGATCGCCGCTTTCAGCAAGCCTTTCACATCATAAGGAGTAGAAGGCATGACTATTTTCAATCCAGGCTGATTAGCGAAAACCGCCTCAACGGATTGAGAGTGATAAAGTGCTCCGTGAACTCCACCACCGTATGGAGCACGAATAACCATCGGACAGCTCCAATCATTATTCGAGCGATAACGAATACGTGATGCTTCAGAAATGATTTGGTTCACAGCAGGCATGATAAAATCAGCAAACTGCATTTCTGCAATCGGTCTCATACCATACATGGCAGCTCCGATTCCAACTCCGGCAATAGCTGATTCTGCAAGTGGTGTATCGATGACGCGGTCTTCTCCAAATTGATCATACAATCCGTGAGTCGCTTTGAAAACTCCACCTTTTTTCCCTACGTCTTCTCCAAGAACGAATACTTTCTCATCACGTTCCATTTCTTCTCTAATGGCCATTGTTACGGCATCAATGTATGAAATTACTGGCATGATTGAATTCCCCCTTACTTCTCTTCTGCATAAACATACTTCATTGCTGATTCTGCTTCAGCATATGGAGCGTTTTCTGCATAATCCGTTGCTTCGTTCACGAGCTTCATAATACGATCATTGATTTCTTTTTCAATGTCATCGTTCATAACGCCTGTTTCTTTCAGATAAGCACCAAACGTGATGATTGGATCATTTGTTTTCGCTTTTGCCACTTCGTCCGGAGAACGATAGCTTCGATCGTCATCATCAGAGGAGTGAGGAGTTAAACGATAAGAAACTGTTTCAACAAGGGTTGGACCTTCCCCGCGACGGCCGCGATCCGCTGCTTCTTTGACCGCTTTATATACTTCGATAGGGTCATTTCCATCAACCGTGATTCCAGGCATTCCATATCCAATGGCACGATCGGACACTTTTTCACAAGCTAATTGCTTTTCAATCGGAACCGAAATCGCATATTTATTGTTTTCACACATAAAAATGACAGGAAGTTTATGTACACCTGCAAAGTTTGCGCCTTCATGGAAATCTCCCTGGTTGGAAGACCCTTCACCGAACGTTACAAACGTCACAACATCCTTCTTCTCCATTTTTCCGGCAAGAGCGATACCAACGGCATGTGGTACTTGAGTCGTTACAGGAGATGAACCCGTTACGATATTATTTTTCTTTTGACCAAAGTGACCAGGCATTTGACGTCCACCTGAGTTTGGATCTTCTGCTTTTGCAAAACCTGATAGCATTAATTCCTGGGCCGTCATCCCGAATGTTAAGACAACACCCATGTCACGATAGTACGGAAGTACATAATCCTTTTCGCGGTCTAAAGCAAATGCAGCACCAACTTGAGCCGCTTCTTGACCTTGACATGAAATAACAAATGGGATTTTACCCGACCGGTTCAGTAACCACATGCGCTCATCGATTTTTCTGGCAAGCAGCATTGTTTCATACATTTCTAATACTTTCTCATTGGAAAGTCCTAACTCTTCATGACGATTCTCTGCCATTTTATTTACCTCCTACACAATCTAATGGTTGGAAAGGTAGAGAAGATCTCTACCTTATAAATTTTTTTGTTGATGGCGGCCCCAAAAGCCATCTACGCTCTACTATTTGTCCAGCTGCCCCTCCTTGTCCCTCGAGGTCACAATGGATAAATCCCATAAGGCCAAGTACGCCTTCTGGGATTTCCCCCTTGTGCTTGTCGGGCCAGAACAGTCGGCTTCGCTTTTCTATTTGTCCAGCTGCGCCTCCTTGTCCCTCGAGGTCACAATGGATAAATCTCATAAGGCCAAGTACGCCTTCTGGGATTTCCCCCTTGTGCTTGTCGGGCCAGAACAGTCGGCTTCGCTTTTCTATGAATGAATCGCTTTTCCATCTACAGCAAGTGCCGCTTCTCCGATGGCTTCTGACAGGGATGGATGAGGGTGGATTGTGTGCGCGATTTCCCATGGGGTTGCGTCCAATACTTTAGCAAGTCCCGCTTCTGAAATCATGTCGGTTACATGCGGACCAATCATGTGCACACCCAGAATGTCATCGGTATCTTTGTCTGCAATGATCTTGACGAATCCATCCGATTCACCATAAACAAGTGCTTTCCCGATCGCTCTGAAACTGAATTTTCCGGTCTTCAGGTTATATCCCTTTTCTTTCGCTTCCTGCTCCGTAATCCCTACGCTTGCAATTTCAGGATTACTGTAGATGCATTTTGAAATGAGGGAATAGTCAATAGGATGAGGCTTCTCATTCGCCATATGTTCCACTGCTGTGATTCCTTCGTGAGATGCTACATGAGCTAATTGAAGTCCACCGATGACATCTCCAATCGCGTAAATATGAGATTCCTTTGTTTGAAAGAATTCATTCACTTCAATAAAACCTTTTTCCACTTTAATATCTGTGTTCTCTAAGCCAATACCTACAACATTCGCTTGTCTGCCTACAGATACAAGGATCTTCTCTGCTGTAAAGGCTTTTTCTTCTCCTTTATGCTCAGCTTTAATGGTGACCTCTCCATCCCCTTTTTCTAGGGATTCAGGAAGCACCTTTGCACTTGTCACGATTTTGACGCCTTTTTTCTTCATTAAGCGCTGCATTTCTTTAGAAATCTCATGGTCTTCGGTTGGTACGATTTTATCAGCGTATTCCACCACAGTTACCTCTACATCAAAGTCAGACAGCATGGAAGCCCACTCAATACCGATGACCCCTCCGCCAACGATGATGATCGATTTAGGAAGAACTTCAAGTGAAAGCGCTTCATCTGAGGATAATACGTATTCTCCATCAATATCAAGACCCGGTAAAGAACGAGGTCTGGAACCTGTTGCAACGATCACATTCTTAGGGATCAACATAGCATTATCTTCCCCGTTATTCATTTCAACCGAAATCGTCCCAGGCATCGGCGAGAAAATAGAAGGTCCTAATATACGTCCAAGTCCTTCGAAGACATCGATCTTACCTTGTTTCATCAAGTGTTGAACTCCTTTGTGAAGCTGTTCAACGATCCCGTCTTTCCTGGATTGAACTTTTGTGAAATCTAACTCTACTCCATTGATCTTCACACCAAAGTCTTCACCGTGTTTAGCTGTAGCATATACTTCAGCACTCCGAAGAAGAGCTTTACTAGGTATACATCCTTTGTGTAAGCATGTCCCCCCCAGTTTTCCCTTTTCAACGATTGCTGTTTTTAATCCAAGTTGAGAAGCACGAATGGCGGCTACATAGCCACCTGTGCCTCCCCCTAGAATGACTAAATCATATTCTTCTGCCAATCTTGAGTCCTCCTTGCTCTTATACTCTTGCTTCTTCTTTTACATTTCCAGGGTACACCTTATAGTCTTCTTCACTTCGTAAGACCCTTAATGCCCCTTCCGCAAGAGCTTGCAGTTCATTTTCTCCTGGTTGAATCACGACATCCGCTATCCAATTGATTCGATTGCTTATCGCTTTTACAAACTCTTTACCATAAGCAAGACCACCCGTTAACACAATGGCGTCAACTTTACCATTAAGGACGGCACTTGCTGACCCAATTTCTTTCGCAATTTGATACGCCATCGCATCGTACACGGCTTTGGCATTTTCATCGCCATTTTCAATCATCTTCTCTACTTTTACCGCATCGTTTGTTCCAAGGTAACCGACTAAGCCACCTTGACCAACGAGTTTCTTCATGATTTCATCTCGGTAATAATCACCTGAGAAGCATAGGTCAACTAAATCACCCGCCGGAACAGTACCTGCTCTTTCAGGACTGAATGGGCCATCGCCATGTAAACCATTATTCACATCCACAACTTTCCCATTGCGGTGGGCACCGACGGTAATTCCACCACCCATATGAGTGATGATCAGATTTAGGTCCTCATATTTCTTTCCGAGTTCCTTTGCGACTCTTCTTGCTACCGCTTTCTGATTTAACGCATGGAAAATACTCTTTCTTTCAATGAGTGAAAACCCTGAAACCCGGGCAAGTGATTGCAGCTCGTCCACTACAACAGGGTCGACAATATAAGACGGGATGTTTAATCCAGAGGCAATTTCAAATGCCAAAATCCCACCAAGGTTTGAAGCATGCTGACCTGAGAATCCTTCTTTAAGATCCTTCAGCATGTCATCATTCACTAAGTAGGTGCCGCCTTCTATCGGTCTAAGCAGGCCCCCACGGCCACAAACAGCACTTAGTTTTGAAATGTTGATCCCTTCTTCATCTAACGTTTGAAGAATGGTATCCTTTCTGAATTCATACTGATCAATGATAGTTGGAAATTCATTAATCTTTCCTGTATCATGACGAATTGTCTTTTCAAAGATAGATCGATCATCATCGAAAACACCAATCTTGGTTGATGTCGATCCAGGGTTAATGACTAATATCCGATGTTTGTTTTCTTGCACTGTTGTTACCTCCATTTGGGTAGCTATTATTGTAATGTTTGTTCGTAGAATTTTTCCCCTATGATAGATAACCCCTTAATCTGTTCGATGTTCGCATTAACAGGGAAGAAACGCTCTACTCTTGTTAGAAGTAAAGCGTTTTTTCTTCTAATTATCCACGTCTGCTTAAAATATGTTGACCGTTTTGTAAGAACTGGCTTCTTGAACGGCGCATTTTCTCGATTCTCTCTTCCGCCATACGATCAGCAGCTACGTAAGTAGGAACATTATCACGTTTAGCGATTTCAATAACCCGCTCAACGTTGTTGTACACTTGCTCCACTTTTTTCATCGCTCTTTCACTATTGTAACCGTATAATTCATCCGCTACGTTGATGACTCCACCTGCATTGATGACATAGTCAGGTGCATAAACGATACCCATTTCATGAATCGCGTCACCATGACGAGTTTCTTTTAATTGGTTATTCGCAGCCCCTGCAATGACTTTTGCTTTTAGCTGAGGAATGGTTTCGTCGTTGATGATCGCTCCCAGGGCACATGGTGCAAAGATGTCACAGTCAACTCCATAAATTTCGTTGATATCAACAGCTTTTGCCCCGAATTCATCTACAGCACGTTGAACAGCTTCCTTATTGATATCTGTAACGATCAGATTTGCTCCTTCTTCGTGAAGATGGCGGCACATATTGTACGCAACATTACCGATTCCTTGAACGGCGATTGTTTTCCCTTCCAGTGAATCTGTTCCAAAGGCTTCTTTCGCTGCAGCTTTAATTCCACGGTATACTCCATAAGCCGTAACAGGAGATGGGTTACCAGAAGATCCAAAGGCAGGAGAAATACCTGTAACATAATCTGTTTCTTCATGAATCAAGTCCATATCAGCAACTGTAGTACCAACATCTTCTGCAGTAATATAACGACCGTTTAATCCTTGGATGTAGCGACCAAACGCACGGAACATTTCTTCATTCTTATCTTTGCGAGGGTCACCGATGATAACCGTTTTCCCCCCACCTAAGTTAAGTCCGGCAGCTGCATTCTTGTACGTCATACCTTTTGCAAGACGCAGAGCATCTTCAATCGCTGCTTCTTCAGATTCGTATGTCCACATACGAGTTCCTCCAAGTGCAGGTCCAAGAGTTGTATCATGGATCGCGATGATCGCTTTCAACCCTGATGCTTCATCTTGACAAAATACCAATTGCTCATAATCATATTGTTCCATATAGCTGAAAATTTTCATTTTTATTTCCCCCTAAAGTCTAATTTTATGTTTGATGTATCTATTATTTATTTGAAGCAGAGCATATAGCCAGTGCCAGTGAATATAACTTACTTTCTGCACTGTCTGCCCTGGATGTTAACACGATTGGTGCTTTTGCTCCCGCAATCACAGCCCCAACTTTCGCTTTCGCAAAGTAGATCAGGGACTTGTAAAGAGCATTACCCGTCTCGATATTCGGAACGAGCAAGATATCTGCTTGTCCTGCGACGTCACTTTCAATCCCTTTATGCTCCGCAGCATGATGAGAAACTGCATTATCAAGGGCTAATGGCCCATCGACAGCACAATTACGAATCTGCCCCCTTTGATTCATCATCGTAAGGGAAGCGGCATCCACTGTTGCCTGCATGGCCGGATTCACTACTTCAACCGCGGCTATCGGGGCAACTTTCGGATGGTTGACACCGACTGACCGGGCAATCCCAACGGCATTTTCAATAATTTGCGCTTTTTGCTGCAAATCAGGTGCAATGTTCATAGCTGCATCCGTAATAAATGTCAATCTATCGAACCCAGCCACCTCAAAAGCTGCAACATGTGATAATACATTTCCTGTACGGAGTCCCCACTCTTTATTTAACACTGCCTTTAAAATGACAGCAGTGGGAACATTCCCTTTCATTAAAGCACTTGCTTCATTTTCCTTTACAGCCTTCACAGCAAGTTCCGCTGCTTTCTGCGGAGAAAAAGCATGCTTTATCTTAATATTGCCGTGTGATCGAAGCTGTGGCGCAACCTCTTCTAAAAGAGAGATAATTTCTTCTTTATCACCAAACAATAAAAATTTGGCCATATTTTTTTCAACTGCCATTGCGACAGCACCAAGGACTTCTTTATCTTCTGCAGCTGCAACCGCTACAGTGGAATTTTCTATCTGGGTTGCTTTTTCCACCAAAGATTGTAGATTCATGTATGTCGTTTCAACCCCTTTTTTCTGTTATTATGTTCCCATTAAACTATATGCAAGAACCGTGCCAACTTTTATAGTGTTGAAAACGCTTCATTTCCATACATCCAACCATGCAATTATTTTCATACCATGCAAATTATTTCATGCTAGTTATTTCAATGTCATATTTTTCAATTTTGTAATACAAATTTCGCACTGAAACACTTAATGCTTTGGCTGCTGCCGTTTTGTTACCATTATTCTGCTCTAAAACCTTCTGGATTATATTTTTTTCATATTGTTCTACTTGAGTAGCCAAATCTTTGTGGGTTCCTGATGCATCAGCAGCAAGCTCTTTAACTTGGCTCTTAGATTTATTCTCCAGTTGAGGTAAATGTTTGCTATCTATCTTTACTTCGTTGTAGTTCATAAAGATAATCGCTCTTCCCAATACATTCTCGAGCTCTCTGACATTCCCAGGCCAATGGTAATTCATTAACTTGTTCATCGCTTCCTTTGTAACCCCTTCAACATTTCTGCCATAATCCTGGTTGATCTTTGTTATCAAGGTTTCAGAAATGAACGGAATATCTGATTTACGATGCCGCAGAGGAGGTATTTGAATGGGCATTCGGTTGAGCCGGTAGTAAAGATCTTCTCTGAAAGAACCATCGGCAATTCCTTTTTCCAAGTTCACATTCGTCGCCGCAATGACCCGGACATTAATCTGGATGGATTTCGTCCCACCAACTCGAACAATTTCATTCTCCTGCAGGACCCTCAGTAGCTTGGCTTGAGTGTTGGCGCTTAACTCCCCAATTTCATCCAGGAATATACTTCCATTATTGGCTTCTTCAAATAATCCTCGTTTACCTCCCCGCTTTGCTCCAGAAAAGGCACCTTCTTCATATCCGAATAATTCACTTTCCAATAGATTCTCCGATAATGCAGCACAATTGACCCGCAGGAATTTGTTGAACTTTCGATCACTCGCATTATGTATCGCGTGTGCAAATAATTCTTTTCCCGTACCGGATTCACCCCGAAGAAGAACAGTTGCTGGCGTTTTTGCCCCTAATTTAGCTTGTTCTACGGCAATCATCATTTCCTCTGAGTCCCCGATGATGTCTTCAAACATATACTTCGCTTCTAGAGTACGGATGATTCTTCTTGCACGATCCAACTCCTGAGTGAGTGACTGAATCTCAGACATATCATGGATGACACCGACACTCCCCTTGAGCTTATTGTTCACAATAATTGGAGCTACGTTAACGATAACCTCTTTACGTTTCGGACCAACCCGCATTCTTGTTCCCCTGATGGCTCTTCGAGTCTGCAGGACTTTCAAGTGAATACTCTCCCCTTCGGAAATATCTGCAGTTGCGGGTTTTCCGATTACTTCTTCCTGGGTGAGTCCCGTGATTCGTGTATAGGCAGGATTTATCAGAATCCCTTTCCCCTCTTCGTCGACTACAGATATTGCATCATCGCTGGAATGAATGATAGCTTCAAGCATGGTCTGTATTTCTTTGAGGTTCGTTATTTCTTCTGCAAGATTTACGACCTCCGTAATGTCTTTAAACACAGAAAAGGCACCGATGATTTCATCATTGTCGGTAATCATCGGAATTCGGTTGGAGATGATCTTCAGCCCATTATCTAACACCACTTCTTGATTGGTTTCAGTACGACGTGTTTCCATCGTGGTAGTTAACTTACTCTCAGGAATCACGTCAGAGATATGCATCCCGATAACGTCTTCCTGATCCTTCCCAATCATCCGCTCTGCACTTTTATTGTAGAGCATCACATTTCCTTGATCATCGATCCCGACCATACCATCGTCAGTCGAGTTAAAAATAAGATCCCTTTTAAACGACTCACTTGTCAACTGATGAATGAGATCTTCCTTTTCTTCCAAAAGCTTCGAGATAAGAAAGGCAACACTGCCTGGGATAATGACTGTATTCTTTCCCCGTTTATCTCTTATATTTTCAAACACTTTTTGTTCACCGGTCACTTCAATGACGATATCAACAGAATCATTCAGGAATTGTCGCCAATCATTACCAACCGGTATCCCCAGTTCTTTAGCCAACAAAATACCTGAAGCGTTTTCATTTAGGTCTACCACTGCAATCACTTTCATGACGGAAGCTTCGTGGAGGATTCTTAATATGGCTGTCCCACCTTTACCCCCACCGACAATTAGAACCTCTTGCAACATTTTTCACCCCGACTATCAATACCTGCAATTTTTTTCACAAACATAATGTTACACTACTTTTCTAAACTTGACAATTTTCTAGTTGGAGTTAGAATTTTAGTATGGAAACGAAAAAGGAGTTATACACCTAATGGTCCGATTAATAGCCCTTATTATAATGTTGATACCTGGCGTGCTTGCTGCACTGGGAATTAAATTGATGAGAGATATGTTATTTGGTATTCTGCAGTCACCCATTCCTTATTTATGGCTGCAATTCGTCATCGGGTTGCTATTCTTTGTATGCGGTCTCGGTTTCATTGCGGGATTTGTTCTGCACCGCGACCGAAAACGGAATAAAGTACAGTCCCGGTTCACGAAAAAAAGCTAGCGTAATTTTCTACGCTAGCTTTTTTTATGATTTCTTAACTTCAATGCTCTTTCAGGAAAGTCCGTCACGATTGCTGAACAGTCAATACTCAGAAGTCTCTCCATCTGATCTATCTTATTTACCGTATAGGGTCTGACAGCTATCCCGTTTTTCATGGCTTCCACAATGATCTCATCGGATGCAGCCTTTAAATTGGGATGTATCGCTTTCGCCCTGATGGACCTGGCATAAATCCAGGGCATATATAGACCCGATGAGTAGAGCGGAGCAATTTCGACTGCAGGCTCCAATCGGTAACAGGCCACGATCGAATAGTGATTAAATGAAGAAATGATGATTCGATCCTCAAACCCAAACTCCCTTATCAATCCGATCACTTTTGCTTCCAAGCCCTGATAGTCCATAATGCTGTTCTTCAACTCAATATTACAAAGCATATCATTGCCCTTTAACCATTGAAATACCTCTCTCAATGAAGGCACACGATTTTTTTTAAACAGCTTACTTTTAAATTTGAAATTCGCCTGCAGCTTTTGAATTTCCTTAAGCGTATAGTCTTTGACAAACCCTTTCCCATTGGTTGTGCGATCAACCGTTTCATCATGAATCACGACGATTTCTCCATCTTTTGTCAGCTGAACATCTAATTCAATCCCGTCCGCCCCTACTCTTTCAGCTTCAAAGAAAGCTTCCATCGTATTTTCCGGGTGTGTCTCGGCTGAACCACGGTGTGCAAAGATTAGCGTCATGAGCGCACTCCCTTTTCTTAAGTTAATCTAACCCTGTATGTACATTCTATATCGAGCTTTATGAATGTTTGTCTATTCATATTATATACTTATTTAAATTCTTCTCAAAGGATGAAACCTTTATAAAAAAATCCTGAGAATCTCAGGATTTTTTTGTTTCAATGCAACTAATTAAAACCAGCAGCATCTTCTTCTGCGGCGACGGTCTTCAATACCTCTTACATCGTCTCTGTCACAACGGCGTACAGCTCTGCAGAAATCCTCTCCTCTAATAAAAGCTCTCACAGGAACTCTAAAGTCGTCTCTGTCTCTGTCAAAAGCACCAGCAACATCATCTCTATCACGGAAGCATCCCATTGTCTCACCTCCCTTTAGTTGTTTTTGTATTACATTGTATCTTATGTAAGAATGGACAAGCCGTAAGGGCGTACTCCTACTTTTGAAAAAAGAGGCGATTTCTACTTTAGAAAACGGAAATGTATAGATTTCTTCAAACCAAAAAACCCCACGAATCCACCTGGGCTCATAGGGTTTTAAATCGTTCTATTCAGTTAAGAAATGATCGCACTATTCCTTACCCTTTCATGAAGCCATATGTTCCAGACGAAGCTTATCAGCAACCATCGCAATGAACTCTGAGTTTGTCGGCTTTGCTTTTGACATACTCACTGTGTATCCAAACAAAGAAGAAATGGAATCGATATTCCCTCTGCTCCATGCTACTTCAATTGCATGTCGAATGGCACGCTCTACTCTCGATGCTGTTGTGTTGTATTTTTTTGCAATATCAGGGTAAAGGACCTTTGTAATTGAACCAAGTAATTCGATATCGTTATAAACCATAGAAATCGCTTCTCTTAAATATAAGTAACCTTTAATATGTGCCGGAACGCCAATTTCGTGGATGATGCTTGTAATACTTGCATCTAAGTTTCTAGGTTTCTGCTCTGTATGCATTCTGGATGAGGAAGGTTTTTTGATGATTGGGTTTGATTTACCGCTTACTTGTCTAATGTGACTCACTAGATTTTCCATATCAAATGGCTTTAGGATAAAGTAAGAAGCTCCAAGGTCGACGGCTTTCTTCGTAACATCTTCTTGACCGAAAGCTGTCAGCATGATGACATTAGGAATGCTCTTCTTTTCACGAAGTCGTTCGAGCACAGCGAGCCCGTCCAAATGAGGCATAATAATATCCAATACCAGGACATCAGGCTCCACTTCTTCTAACAAATCTAAACAATCTTGGCCATTATGAGCAATTCCTACTACTTCCATATCATTTTGTGAAGCAATGTAGTCTTCCAATAATGACGTAAGTTCACGGTTATCATCCACAACACATACTTTAATCGATTTCACTACAGGTTTCCTCCTCAATCCTAATTAATTCTTCTCTGTAATTTTATTCTAAATTACTTTTTCGACAATGCAACCTAAATTCCTTTTATTTTTGAAAAAAACTTGAAAAATATTATATTTTCTTTGATTTTCTAAAGATTTCTTTATATTTCGACCCTATTCGATATTCACTCATCTATTTGTCGAATAATCTTTATTTTAACAAGTTCATCGTGCTTTTGGCAAACCTTCCTTATTTTCTATGTCCTTTTCTTGAATCATGTCTTACAAATTCTTGTAATGGTTAATTTCACAAAAAAAAGAACCCTTATAAGCACCCACGATCGGGACTTTAGTAAGGGTTTTCCATTTTTAGCTTGCTCGGTCATGATTTTTCTTGTAAATATCGATTCCCGCTTCACTCAGCATCCATTCAATATGAACGCCATAACCACTTGTAGGATCATTTACAAACACATGTGTGACGGCTCCGATGACTTTGCCATTTTGAATAATCGGACTTCCACTCATGCCTTGGACAATTCCACCGGTTTTATCCAACAGCCTGGGATCTGTTACTTTCAATACCATTCCTTTTGTTGCCGGATATTTCTGTGGGATGGTGCTGACGATTTCAATATCGTACATTTCTACATCTTTTCCATCTACTACAGTCAATATCTGGGCAGGTCCTTCTTTCACTTGGTGGGAAAGAGCGATAGGCATTGGTTTATCCATGAGATCGTTATCTATGGATTGATTTAATTCACCAAAAATCCCGAATGGACTGTTCCTGGTAATATTTCCAATTACGTTCCGATCAGAAGAAAAACGGGCTAGTTTTTCACCAGGTTTTCCGTCTGTCCCTTTTTGAATGGACGTTACTTCTGAATGAACAATTTCACCGTTTTCAACGACAATCGGTTTTTTTGTATCCATATCAGAAATGACATGGCCAAGCGCCCCATACTTCTTGGACTTCGGGTCAAAGAACGTCATTGTGCCGATTCCAGCTGCAGAATCACGAATATACAACCCTAATTTATAGTTTTTTTCCCCTTTTTCTTTTAACGGGAGCAATTGAGTTTTTACGGTCTTCTGTTCACGTTTGATCACAACGTCTAAAGATCGTGATTCTTCACCTGCCTTCTGAACAAAAGGAGCAACATCCGCAAGTTCTTCAATTTTGGTTCCGTTTATTTCTGTAATCATATCCCCTACCTGAATTCCGGCTTTTTCGCCTGGAGACATCTTACCTGCATCTGTTTCAACCAGATGATGACCTACGACTAACACCCCGACAGTATTTAATTTCACCCCGATGGATTGACCACCCGGGATCACCTTGAAATCTTTCAGTACTTCTACATCGACTTTTTTAATGGGTAACCCAGCTAACTCAAATACCACTTCATCCTTGCCTACAGAACTTCCTTGGATTGAGAGCTGACCTTCCTCTTCTTTCAATTGAACATGTTGATTATCAGACGAACCCATCGTCGTAACGGATGCAGCCTTAGGGAGAGCAACTTGATCCCCTTCCATCACCCTTACAGAGTTCGGAGTATTGATAAACTGTTGAACAGGTTTGTAGAAACCAATAAGGCAAAGCGAAACAAGGAGAATTCCACCTATACATTTTCTTAACCAATCTAAACTCAATATATTCACTCTCCTCGCTTCTAATCCACACACACTAACTATTGGCTACAGTTTTAATTTTGCCTTTAACAGCCACATTTATAACTGGTAATCATGAAAAAAAAGCTACCCGAATTGGATAGCTTTTCATGTTTCTTTAATGGAACCTGCTAACTGCAACAATTCCTTTGCATGTTCCAATGTTAAATCTGTAATTTCCACTCCTGAAATCATTCTGGAGATTTCTTTGATCTTTTCCTTTTCTTGAAGGCGTTTAACCATTGTGCTCGTTCTGCCGCCTGAAAGTTTTTTTGAAATAAACAAGTGACAATCCGCCATCGCAGCTACTTGTGGCAGGTGAGATATACACATCACCTGGGAATGAATGGCTACTTGGTAAATTTTTTCAGCGATGGCTTGTGCCACTCTACCACTCACTCCCGTATCCACCTCATCAAAAATGATGGAGGTAATTCCCTGGTGCTTGGAAAAGATCGTCTTCATGGCTAACATAATGCGGGAGAGTTCTCCACCTGAAGCTACTTTGGATAGCGGCTTTAAAGGCTCACCTGGATTGGTGGATATGTAAAACTCCACTGTATCCCAACCATCCTTTTTAAAATGATGGAAGGAAAACGATTCTTTTTCCCCACTTTTCACAAAACGGACTTCAAATTTCGTTTTATCCATGTAAAGTTGCTTTAATTGCTCATGAATACTTGCAGTTAATTTTTTCGCCCACTGCTTTCTCGTTTGCGACAGATTTCTCGCCTCTAATGATAAGTCTTTCTCAAGTGATTGTAATTTACTTTGTAAATGTTCGACATGAGAATCTTTGTTCATGATGGTTTCAATTTCTTCTTCAATCTTTGAACTGTATGCGAGAATTTCTTCCACAGAGGATCCATACTTTCTCTTTAAACCGTTAATCTCGTTCAGTCTCGTCTCGATGAGATCCAAACGATTCGGTTCAAATTCAAGTTGATCTAATTCCCCTCTTACTTGTTGAGCAGCATCTTCAAGCATATAAAAAGCATTCGAAACAGATTCCAGAGTCTTATCATATTGAGAATCCACCTCTGCAGCTGTCTCGAGATGACTCATGGCAAGGCCTGTCCAGTCCAGCCCTTTTCTCTCGCCTTGTATGCTGTCATAAGAAGTCTGCAGCGCTTCAAAAAGTTTTTCAAAGTTCATAAGCTTCCGCTTCTCTTCCATAAGCTCATCATCTTCGTTTAATTGCAGATCCGCATCATGAATTTCTTTCAGCTGAAACTGAATGAGATCCAATCGATGAGCCATCTCCTGCTCGTTCTCATTAAGCCTTTTTAGCTGCTTATAAATGGAAAGGTACTCTTTGTATACTTCTCCGTAACTCGAGAGACCTGAAGCAATCTCTTTTCCGCCGAATTGATCCAATAAGGAAAGATGCAGGCTTTCATTCATCAGCTCTTGATGCTCATGCTGTCCATGAATATCAATAAGTGAAGCCCCGATTTCCCTCATGATCGCAATCGTCACGAGCTTACCATTGATCCTGCAAACACTTTTCCCTGTACTCGAGATATCTCTACGAAGGATGATCATGCCTTCTTCGATCTCTATCCCGAAGCTCGCCGCTTTCTCAAAGCAAGGATGCGTTTCATTATCAAGAATAAATAACCCTTCAATTTCAGCCTTCTTCTCCCCATGCCGAACATATTCCGAGGATCCTCTTCCACCAACCAATAAGTGAATGGCATCAATGATAATCGACTTCCCAGCCCCAGTCTCCCCTGATAGAACGGTCAGACCTTCTTCAAAAGAAAGAGAGAGGGATTCAATTATGGCGAAATTTTTGATTGATAGTTCTTGTAGCAAAACATTCACCTCAAATAAAAAGGAACTTTTCCCTCAAACAATTTAAAAGAAAAGCTTCCTATTGGATTTTGTATGAAGGGCTGCAAATACCCCGCCCATTAAATTAGAATTGATCCTACAATTTATAGCATGTCTAAAAAACGTTCTGAAACAATCTTCGTCTCTTCTTCAGTGCGGCAGATGATCAAACATGTGTCATCTCCACAAATCGTTCCCAGTATCTCTTCCCAGTCCAAGTTATCAATTAAAGCACCGATAGCATTAGCATTACCAGGTAGAGTCTTCATGACCAGCATATGCCCGGCCTGGTCCACTTTGACAAACGCATCCGTCAGGGTACGCTTAAGTTTTTGCAGAGGATTAAAGCGCTGATCAGCAGGCAAACTATATTTGTATCTCCCATCCATCAACGGCACTTTAACTAAATGCAATTCTTTAATATCCCTCGACACGGTAGCCTGGGTCACATTAAAGCCAGCATTCTTAAGACTTTCCACTAGCTCATCCTGTGTTTCCACATCTCTATTCGTAATGATTTCTCTGATCTTTATATGTCTTTGCCCTTTGTTCATCATAGAACATACACCTCTTACATTTGATTAAAACCTGTATAAATATACCTCTACGCTTATGTTAGCCTATTTTGTATGGAAGTACAATAAAAAAGAAAAGCGGAGGCGGCTTGGTAGGCCCGACAAGCATAAGATGAATTGACCGGAAAGGCGTTTTTTGCCTTTTTGGTTAATTTAGCTTATGACCTCGAGGGTCTAGCCGCCGGAGCTGGACAAAAAGAAAAGCCGCTCTTCCATGAAGAGCAGCCCATTCCTTATTGCGTATTCGCTTTTAACTGATTATGAGCTTCTTCAATAACCTCATCCGGTATAGTGCTTAAGAAAGATTCGCCACTCTCTGCATCCCCGGACCATTTCAGATGGATCAGGAATTCAATATTCCCATCTCCTCCTGTAATAGGGGAATAGGACAAACCGGCAATATGATAGCCTTCTTTAATAGCCAGGGTCATAATTTTCTCGATTACCATTTTGTGCACGGCCGGATCCCTTACAATTCCTTTTTTCCCGACTTGATTCTTACCTGCTTCGAACTGTGGCTTAATCAAAGCGATACAGTCCCCACCAGGAACCAATAGGGTTTTAAGGACAGGTAATATGAGTGAAAGGGAAATAAAGGACACATCAATGGATGCAAAACTCGGCATTTCACCTTGTAAATCCGTCGGCGTTACGTAGCGGAAGTTGGTTCTTTCCATCACGACGACCCTCTCATCCTGTCTAAGCTTCCAGGCAAGCTGGTTATACCCTACATCAAGTGCATAGGACATCTTTGCCCCGTTTTGCAAAGCACAATCGGTAAATCCTCCAGTAGACGCCCCGATATCTATCATCACTTTATCGTTGACGTCTACATCAAAGACTTGTAAAGCTTTTTCCAGCTTTAAGCCTCCACGGCTGACATATGGGATCACTTTCCCTTTCATCGTCAGCGGGATATCTTCACTCACTTTTTCCCCAGGCTTGTCCAGTCTCACTTCATTTGAGTAAACAAGTCCTGCCATGACAGCTCGTTTTGCTTTTTCTCTTGTATCGATTAATCCCCGTTCTACCAGGAGTACATCTACGCGTTGTTTTTTTACTTTCATCATTAAGCCCTTTTTTGTTTTTTTGGTGTTATGGTTAAAATACGGTCTACGACATTTTCTTTAGTCATGCCGATTTCGTTCAGCAATTCCTTCACGCTTCCATGCTCGATGAAGTAATCAGGAATTCCAATGCGGTCAATCACGGCGTTATGGTAACCCTGTTCTTGTGCGAACTCAAGAACACCGCTTCCGAATCCTCCTTGGAGAACCGCCTCTTCTATCGTTAAAATAGGCATTTCTTCTCCAAGGATACTCTTTAACATCGCTTCGTCCATTGGTTTAATGAATCTCGCATTCACGACCCGGACGGAAAGCCCTTGTTTCTCAAGCTCCGCCGCCGCTTCCATCGCCATTGGGATTGTTGTACCAAACGTCAGGATAGCAGCATCTTTCCCTTGCTTTAATACTTCCCATGTCCCGATTGGAATGTTTTTCAGCTCTGAATCCATGGGCACTCCATATCCGTTTCCACGAGGATAGCGTAACGCTATTGGACCATCATTATACTGTAAAGCTGTATTGACAAGGTGTTGACCTTCATTTTCGTCCTTCGGCATCATGATCACCATATTCGGTAAATGTCTTAAAAAGGCGATGTCAAATACACCTTGATGCGTTTCACCATCGGCACCTACTAATCCGGCACGGTCAATCCCGATGAAGACATTTAAGTTTTGTCGGCAAATATCGTGAACCACTTGGTCGTACGCCCTTTGCAGGAAGGTTGAATAAATGGCCAGGAATGGCTTCATATCCTGGGTAGCCAGACCCGCTGCAACAGTAGTGGCATGCTGTTCGGCAATCCCTACATCAAACATTCGATCGGGGAATTCTTCAGCAAATCCAAGCAGTTTGGACCCCACAGGCATGGCTGGAGTGATTGCGACAATTCGTTCATCCTCACGGGCAATCTTTCTGACGGTTTCACTTACAAGCCCACTCCAGGAAGGTGGTGCATTTATAGGCTTAATCAGGTCTCCTGTGTCAATCTTGTATGGTCCTGTACCATGCCATGTGCCCTGCTTGTCTGATTCAGCAGGATGAAACCCTTTCCCTTTTTTCGTTATGACGTGTAAAAGGACAGGACCTTTTGTTTTCTTCGCATACTGGATGTTTTCAGATAAATCATTATAATCATGACCATCGATTGGCCCAAGATAGGTAAAACCTAATTCTTCAAAGAACATTCCTGAAACGAATAGATACTTTAAACTGTCTTTTACCCGCTCAGCCGTACTTGCTAATTTTCCGCCGACAGCAGGGATTCGTTTAAGAATGTATTCCATTTCATCTTTAACCCAGTTGTACTTCCCGGCAGTGCGCAATCGGCCAAGGACACTGTGAAGGGCTCCAACGTTTGGGGCGATGGACATTTCATTATCATTTAAGACGACGATCATATCTTTCTTTTCATGACCGATGTGGTTAAGTGCCTCGAGTGCCATACCGCCCGTTAAGGCGCCATCTCCGATCACAGGGATGATGTATGAATCTTCTTTTTTGACATCCCTTGCGATTGCCATACCCATGGCTGCGGATAGTGAAGTAGAGCTATGCCCCGTTTCCCAAACATCATGATCGCTTTCATTGCGTTTAGGGAAACCACATAACCCTTTGTATTGTCGCAACGTATCAAACTGACAAGCACGGCCAGTCAAGATCTTATGTACATACGACTGATGACCAACATCCCAAAGGATTTTATCTTTTGGACTTGAGAAATGCTTATGAAGGGCAACTGTTAATTCAACCACCCCTAAGTTTGGACCAATATGACCGCCAGTCTTAGATAGATTCTTTATTAAGAAATGGCGAATCTCTTGACTGAGCTCTTCTAATTGTTCATTCGACATATTTTTAAGAAAAGAAGGCTCCTTTATTGATAATAAATCCATGAGGTCCCACTCACTTTCCATCACTAAATATTTTGTTTCGCACGCTTGTAACGTTTTTTCTTGTTTTTATCTTTTTTATCTTTAATCACTACGATGTGAAATCGATCTTCAAAAAATTGTAGAACTTTACCAACTCTGAATATTATATCCTTAGAATAAGTGATAGCAAACGTTTTTCCAAGCGCTTTGCCTCCAACGGTCAAGGAAGCTATGATACTTGTCAATGTTACGCTTACAATATATTCTCTCAAAGAACCGCCTTCAAGCTGAAAAGATACGGCTAATTGTATAATGACAATCGCTGACGCAGTACCACTTATAATCCCTGAAATATCACCGATTACATCGTTACAGAAGCTCGCGAACCGGTCTGCGTTCCGGACGATTTTGATTGAATAACGTGCACCATACACTTTTTTGGCCGCCATAGCATGAAAAGGTGTTTCATCAGCGGCCGTTGCAGCAATCCCCAGCATATCAAAGAAGATTCCGATAAAGACGATGATTAACACAACAACCAGTCCTGTATACCAAGCGACACCATTTAAAACCATATTGGATGTAACTGAAAAAATAGCCGCTAACACAAATGTGATAACGGCAATGCTGACACTCCACTTTATTGAGTTTTTCATTGTTTCATTCATTATCGTTTAAACACACCGTTTCTATTGTGTAAATATATATTATCAATGCTATGTAATTGGATGGTCATATAAAGAGTAAAAATTGCAGCTTAGGTCCAGTAGGTTTTCCCAATCGGATACCGGATGTTGCCATACCGGCGGTTTCCCTTTAAACCCGACTTAGCCGCGTCACCACAAGCTAGACTGGATTACCACTTAGTCCGCACTATAATCCTCTTTATATGTCCGAATATGAACAGTCTAGGAGTTTTCCTCAACAGTCCTTAACGCAATCCTTAGCCTCTTTTGCAAAGAGGATTTCATATGGGCGAAAAAGCACATATCAATGGCCAACTGATGTGTACCTTGTAACCATAATCCCCTCTCTCTTCACTCAAGGCAGGCTACGCTGCTAGTGAATCATCACATCGCAGGTTCATACTTTGTCCTTATTGCATATGCTTATGCCAGCATAAGAAACAAAGCCTCCGCGGCTTGCGGGTCAACGCCCACATGCCATTGTGGATCGCCCTCAAGCCTTACTCCCAGATATGACCCAAGGCTGGGCGCCTCAAGCCAATTCCAGGAACTTCATCGATGTGCCCTTTAGTGGATTTTTAGGCCCACCTTCAGGATTGGTGGACTGACTAGAATACTGCACCACCCAAATTTTCATTCTAGAGATATTATAACATATGTTAAATAATTTGCTCAAACATAGAATGGTTTTAATGATTCCGGGCAACGATTAATTGGGCAATTTCGGTAAGGAGACTGGAATCGATTGTCATTTGATCCAGTGAGGATAACGCTTCGTTCAAGTGGAAGTGAAGCTTGTCCTTAGCTCCTCCTAACGTCAAGAGACTTGGATATGTACACTTATGTTTCGATTCGTCGCTCCCCACTGGCTTTCCAATAATTTCTTCGGAGCCTTCAATATCAAGAATGTCATCCTGAATTTGAAAGGCAAGGCCAATATGATATGCAAATTGCTTTAGTATTTCAAGTTGCTCTTCCGACGCATCGGAGATAATTCCGCCTGCCAATACACTAAACGTCAGTAACTTACCGGTTTTATGCTCATGAATGCTTTCGAGTCCTTTTACAGTAAGCTTCTTATTTTCCCCTTCAATATCGGCTACTTGTCCACCAACCATGCCTTCCGGTCCCGCACACTTTGCTAAAAGACTGATGAGCCTTACCTTGTGATCACTTGTAAGGCCCTTGTCCTCTGCGATCATTTGAAAACTGTAGGTTAGTAAAGCGTCACCGGCTAAAATCGCCATCGCTTCACCAAACATTTTATGATTGGTCGGCTTCCCTCTTCTCAAATCATCATCATCCATGGCAGGAAGGTCGTCATGAATCAAAGAATAGGTATGAATCATTTCAAGGGCAGAAGCAGTGTTTAACCCTAGTAAAGGGTCCTTGTTAAAGGCTTTGATCGTTGCTAAAAGGAGGATGGGACGAATTCTCTTTCCACCTGCTTGCAAAGAATAGATCATTGCCTTCTTCAAGTTAGAGGGCATAGAAAGGCTCTCTACCGTCTCGACCATTTGGTTGGTAATCATTTCTCCATGCTGTTGTTGAAATTCTTTCAGATCAACGTGAGGATTCACCCTTTATTCCTCCTCATCCAGATCGAAGGCTTTTTCCCCTTCATCTGTCATCATTTTCGTTAATTGGTTTTCTGCTTTTTGCAACGTATCATGACAGTATTTTGAAAGATCCATTCCTTTTTGATAGAACTCTAACGCTTTCTCCAAAGGAACTTCTCCCTCTTCTAATTTCTCAACAATTTCTTCCAGTTGTTCCATAGCTGTTTCAAATGATAATTCTTCTTTAGGCTTTGCCATTATTTTCACGCTCCTCAACGGATTCAACTTCGCAATGTATTTTTCCATCCCTGACATTTATCTCTAGACGGTCACCAGCTTTGACTTGCTTGGATGATTTGATCAATGTATCATCATCCTGATAAACCAGGCTGTATCCCCTGTCCATGATCTTTAATGGACTGAGGGCATGCAAGGTAGACAGGGAAGAACTGAAACGGTTGTTCTTTTCTTTCAGTACCTGCTTAAATTGCTTTTCTACCCTCGACTTCATAAATAAGACTCTCTCATTTTGAATGGTGATGAGTTGTGAAGGATGCACACGTTGAAGTCTTGAGTGAAGCCTCGTTAATTGGTCGCGGTTTTGTCTCACATGCAAGCTTATGTTTTTCTGCAGCTGGTCGGTCAGCCGGTCGACGGTTTCAATTTTTTGTTGATACAGATTACGCGGATTTCTTAACGCGTAGGACTTGGTTAAACTATTTAAGCGGCTGCGCTCACTTTCGAGCTTAGTCTTGAACGCTTTGATCAGTCGTAATTTACGATTCATGATTCTTTCCAGCAAATCATCAATGTGAGGAACCGCTAATTCTCCCGCAGCTGTTGGTGTAGGGGCTCTTAGATCGGCTACAAAGTCAGCGATCGTAAAGTCTGTTTCATGTCCGACAGCAGAAATGACTGGAACTTTTGACTCAACGATGGCTTTGGCCACGATTTCTTCGTTAAACGCCCATAATTCTTCAATCGAACCACCGCCACGGCCGATAATCAATACGTCAATATCGCCTAGATTATTTACCTTTTTCATTGCCCCGGCAATCGACCCTGCCGCCTGCTCCCCTTGAACCAAAGCAGGAAAAATAAGGATTTCACCTATTGGATATCGTCTTTTTATGGTTGTAATAATGTCTCTTATTGCAGCACCTGTTGGAGACGTCACAACGGCAATTCGCTTCGGAAACTTAGGGATCACACGTTTCCGGCTTTGATCGAAATAGCCTGCTTTCTCGAGCTTCTCTTTCAACTGTTCATAGGCCAAATACAGCTCACCTATTCCGTCAGGCTGCATTTCTTTTACATAGATCTGATATTGCCCGCCTGATTCGTAAACGGAAATATCTCCCCGGATCAACACATTCATTCCATTTTCAGGTCTGAATTTCAGTGATTGATTGTTACTTGAAAACATGACAGACAAGATACGGGCTTTTTCGTCTTTCAAGGTAAAGTACATATGGCCGCTTGAATGTCTTTTAAAATTCGAAATTTCCCCCCGTACGAATAGATTGGATAAATGGGGATCTCTATCGAATTTGCGCTTTATGTATTTTGTCAGAGCTTGTACCGTTAAATAACGTGATTGATCGAGTTCCATGCTCAAGTGACTCCTTTGTTTCTTGCAATTTGTAAAGGCTTTTATATGTATGAATACGGAAAGGGACAAGCGATTAGCTGTCCCTTTCCGATTTATGTTACCTATAGTGTACTATTTTTTATCCGTTTTGGCGATTGGCAAGAGCCCATTCTGCAGATTTCACTGTATTGTACAGTAACATCGTAATCGTCATAGGTCCGACACCACCAGGGACCGGTGTGATTTTCCCGGCTTTTTCCTTTACTTCTGAGAAATTCACATCCCCACATAGTGCACCGTTTTCATCACGATTCATTCCGACGTCAATGACTACGGCTCCCGGTTTAATATCTTCTGCTCCGATTAAATTCGCTTTCCCTACCGCAGATACAATAATATCTGCCTGTTTTGTGTAGAAAGACATATTCTTCGTTTTCGAATGGCAATACGTAACCGTCGCATTTCGATTCAAGAATAAGTGACCTGCCGGCTTTCCGACAATATTACTTCTTCCTAAAATCACGACGTGTTTACCTTCTACAGAAATGTTTTCATATTCAAGCATCTTCATGATTCCAAGTGGCGTACAGGAATAGAAGGTATCTTGATTGGTCACCATTTTCCCAATCGACACGGGATGAAACCCGTCCACATCTTTAGATGGAGAAATCGTTTCGATCACGGTTATTGGATTGATATGCTCAGGGAGAGGCAGTTGTACAAGAATTCCATGGATATGGCTCTGTTCATTTAATTCTTCAATTTTATTCAGCAGTTCATCTTGAGTCAAACTGGATTCATATTGATAAAGCTCTGAATGAATGCCAAGATTACTGCACGCTTTTCTCTTCATTTTGACATATGAATGAGAAGCATGGTTATCACCTACCAGGATGACAGCCAAGCCTGGAGTGACATCCTTTACCTTTAGCTCCTCGATCTTACTTATTAATTGTTCACGATAATGACCTGCAATGAGTTTGCCATCAATTATAGAAGCTGACATTCCAATCGCCCCCTAACATTGTTAAGATTGACTCACCTTTGAAAGAACACCATTGATAAACTTGCTTGATTGATCATCTCCAAAGATCTTTGCAATTTCAACTGCTTCGTTAATGACTACTTTATTCGGAACATCTTCCACAAACAGTAGTTCATACACTCCTAAACGCAAAATGTTACGATCTACTTTTGCCAGACGGTCAAATGACCATTTCTCAAGGTTTTCACGAATGTGCCCATCGATACGTTCCTGATTCTCGATAAACCCGAGAACAAGCTGTTGAAGATACGCATCCATCTTCTCCTCTTCCTCCAGCACATTGGTTAACGCAACGTCCGGCTCAATCCCACTCATATCTATTTGAAATAACGCTTGTAAGGCCTTTTCACGAGCAACTCTTCTCTTCATCTTATATTTACTCCTTTTAATCCATCAATTTTCATACCTTTGATAATAGCACAAACTAAGGGTAATACGCACGTCTATGTAAAAAAATCAATATTCTGACAGAAAGGCGGAGGCGGGTTGGTCAGGCCCGACAAGCATTTCTTGAGAATCCCTGAAGGCGTTCTTTGCCTTTGGGGATTCTCAAGAAATGACCTCGAGGGACTACCCGCTGGAGCTGGACAACCGAAAAGCGGAGGGGCTTTGCCCAGAGGCGACAAGCATAAGACGAACCTGCCGGAAAGGCGTTCTTTGCCTTTTTGGCAGGTTTGACTTATGACCTCGAGCCTCTAAGCCCCGGAGCTGGACAATCAGAAAAGCGGAGGCGGGTTGGTCAGGTCCGACAAGCACTTTAAGAGTGCAACTGAATGAAAAATAAGGATTTTGTCTCTATATTCAATCCTATTATTAAATAGGACATGAAAATTGGATCCGATTGTCCGAGCAACTTCTGAAATGGTACTTTTCAGATGAATTATATAGCTGCTATACCAGGATATTATCAACGTTCCACTACTTATTATCGACTTTCATACATATATTATCGACTTTCCGACTTTTATTATCGACTTTTACATTAGAAAGCAAATGTACATAGCCTTTCGAGAGTTCTTTACAAAAAAAAGAACGGCCCCCTTAAGGACCGTCCTTCTCTTACATTTCGTCTTCAATTTCAGCTTCAAATTTCTGATTCTCAAATTGAATGCCTACGATATGAACATTTACTTCATCCGCTTCAAGAGCAGTCATGTTAAGCAGGGCTTGACGAATGTTATCCTGGATTTTTTGAGCCACTGTCGGGATGGCTACACCGAATTTCATGATGCAGTATACATCCACGATGATTCCTTCCTCGGCAAGCTCCACTTTGACACCTTTACCGTGGTTTTTCTTTCCGAGACGCTCGACGACACCTGTTGCGAAGTTACCACGCATTTGTGATACACCTTCTACTTCTGAAGCAGCGATACCTGCAATTACTTCAATCACTTCAGGTGCGATTTCAATCTTCCCAAGGCCGTCTTTACCGTGAGACATTTGTAAAAGGTTTTGATTTTCCGCCATGTAAGGCACCTCCTGAATTCACACTAGGATTTCATTACTTCGTATTTCTCCAAGAACTTCGTATTAAATTCTCCACCAACAAAGGTTTCATGATCTAATAGTTTCAAATGGAACGGAATGGTTGTGTGTATACCCTCAACCACAAATTCACTCAAGGCACGTTTCATTCTTGAGATCGCTTCTTCACGAGTCGCTCCATAGGTGATCACTTTGGCAATCATACTATCGTAGTATGGAGGGATCATATAACCAGGATATGCGGCAGAATCGATTCTTACGCCAATGCCGCCTGGTGGAAGATACATTTCTATCCGTCCTGCTGACGGCATGAAATTCTTCTCAGGATTCTCTGCATTAATACGACATTCAATTGCCCAACCAGTGAATGTTACTTCTTCCTGTGTAAGGGAAAGCTTTTCTCCTGATGCCACGAGAATTTGTTCTTTAATCAAATCGACTCCTGTTACCTGTTCCGTTACAGGGTGCTCTACTTGGATACGGGTATTCATTTCCATAAAGTAGAAGGATTGATTAACATAGTCATATATAAATTCTACCGTGCCGGCACCAGTATAATCAACCGCTTTGGCTGCTTTTACTGCTGCTTCCCCCATTTTAACACGAATTTCTTCTGTTAAAGCTGGAGATGGCGTTTCTTCGATCAATTTTTGAAGGCGGCGCTGAATCGTACAGTCACGTTCCCCAAGATGGATCACGTTCCCGAAATTATCAGCCAGCACCTGGATTTCCACATGCCTGAAGTCCTCGATGAACTTTTCAATGTAAACACCAGGGTTACCGAATGCAGTCATGGCTTCTTGCTGAGTGATCGTTACTCCTTTAACAAGCTCTTCCTGGCTTTTCGCTACACGGATCCCTTTTCCTCCACCACCTGCAGTGGCTTTGATGATGACAGGATAACCCATGGATTCTGCAAGCTGAACCGCATCTTCTGCATCCTTCACAATACCCTTTGAACCCGGTACAATCGGAACGCCTGCTTCTCTCATGGTTTCACGAGCCACGTCCTTTGTACCCATCTTCGAAATCGCTTCTGGTGAAGGTCCTATGAAGATGATGTTGCAATCGCGGCACAGGTCTGCAAAGTCAGAGTTCTCGGCTAAAAATCCGTAACCCGGGTGAATGGCATCACAATCTGTCAGTTTTGCCACGCTAATGATGTTTGTGAAATTCAGGTAGCTGTCTTTCGATGCAGTCGGTCCGATGCAATAAGCTTCATCCGCTAATTGAACATGGAGTGCTTCTTTATCTGCTTCCGAATAAACGGCTACACTTTCGATGCCTAAATCTCGGCATGCACGAATAATACGTACCGCAATTTCTCCTCGATTGGCGATTAATACCTTTTTTATCATATCTATTTTCGCTCCTTATTCAGGTTTGACCAAGAATAACGGCTGTCCATATTCAACCAATTGACCGTCTTTTACTAAGATTTCTGTAATTTCACCTTTTACTTCCGCTTCAATCTCATTAAATAATTTCATCGCTTCTACGATACATACGACAGAGCTTTCATCGACTTTATCTCCAACCTTCACATATGGACCTGATTCCGGGGAAGAAGATTGATAGAACGTCCCTACCATAGGAGACGTGATTTTATGTAAGTTTGAATCGTCTGCTTTTGCTTGTGGAGCTTCTTTTTCTTCTGTATTTACAGAAGGAGCTGCTTCCTGCACTGGCGCTGGAGCCTGCTGTACTGCTTGAGCTGCAGGTTTTACTTCCTCTACTGCCTGAACGACTTGTGGTTGCCCGGAAACTGTTACACCATTATTCTTTTTAAGTTTAATTTTCGAACCATCATGCTCGTATGTAAACTCATCAACACTAGAATGATCTACGAGTTTGATTATTTCACGAATTTCTTGAATTTTTAACACTGTTGACACCCCTCTTATAGTTTAAAAAATTATGACTAGCTACTAATATCATACGATAATACCTCGTATAAATTCAATATGCGATTCCTACCAATCTGTAAAGCGCATACAACCCTATTCTCTATTCTAGACCTTTTTAGAAAAAAAATAAAATAATAGAAGAATTTTTTTGATATCTGTTGATTCGTTTATATGGGTGCAAGTCATTGCACTTCTTTTTTAAACAAAAAAATAGCCACCTGAAGGTTCCCCTTCGGCGGCATTCGTGTTTTACACATTAATTTGTTGGCTGGAATTCTACTGCTACCGGTTTCATCTGCCCAACTTCACTCATCACGAGGCGGATGATTTCATTCGCATCGGCTGTTGAGTGCTCCTTGTCGGATTTCACTGTAATACGGATATTCTCACCGTTAGCTCTGACCAACGCATCCTCATAACCCATTGTTTTAATCATTGTTTCCAATACTGATTCTGTCATGGCCAACTCTCTTAAGTTCTCCATCTCCTCATAGGCAGCGCTTTTTTCCTCTGCTGATACATCGGCGTTCGCTACTTTCGCTTCCAGTTCTTCGCGAAGCTGTTCGCGTTGATCCAACACTTCAATTCTTAAAGCTTCGAACATTTCATTTCCAGCTGCGTCTGTTACGACTTCCATGTCAGACATGGTTTCCTTCCCATCTTCTTTCGCTTGCTCCTTTCCGTCCTTTTCCTCATATGCCATATCTGTCACTTGCTGTGTTGGAGAAGTAATGTAATAAACTGAAAGCACGATCACAAGACTCAACATCGTTAATAACCAAACTGTTTGTTTTTTAAGTAACATCTATCATTTCCCCCTTATTTTTTGGGCAGAACCGAAACCCTGTGACTTGGTACGTCTAATCCACGGGTAACAGCTTCTATGATCCATTTTTTGATTTGTATATTATCGGCCCCTTTTGCTACAACAAGGACACCGCTGACTTTAGGTTTTTTAGTTTCTTTCACAATGGGAACTTCTTTCTCTCCATCCCTGACGATGACCATTTCTTCCTCTTGTGATTTATCTTCTATCGATCGTTTTCCACCTTGCTTATCTTCTTCAGAGGTTGTTTGTGACTGTGTGGATTCATTCTTTTCATACACTTTTGACTCTGTTGCCTCTACATTGACAACAACATGCACTTCACTCACCCCGACAATCTGATCCAGGGCTTCTTTCAGTTGGTTTTCGTATTGATCTTCGTACCCTCTCATGGAGCCATCCGATTCCTTATGGCTTGAGCCGAATGTTGCGACCTCTTCAGGAGCTTCTTGGTCTACTGAATTAGATACTTCCATGCTGCTATCCCCGCTCCAAAGATTACTGATCAGCATAAAGGCGACACCTATCAATAGCACAATGAGAAAGTATTGAAACTTATACCCTTTTTTATCCTTTGGCGGTGAATTCGCATTCTCCTTTGACAGCCATTCCTTCAATGCGTTAAGCGGACCTTTATTAAAGTTCATCTGCTTCCCCAGTCCCCCCCTTCAACTGTAATGATTATTTTGTCTGGTGTAAGATTCCATTGCTCGGCAAGTAAGGAGGCCATTTGGGACGTACTTTCTTCAGGCGTTTTCTTTCTCGGCTCAGCTCCCGTATCGATCTCCACGTGTTGAACAGTTTCAATCGTAGTGTTTTCCTGTTTTTCTTTAACTACCACTGTCACTTCTGTGATACTATCCGGGACATTCTCCAAATCATCTGCTTTAACTTCAACCCTTTCAATGACCTTACCGTGTTCATCCATCATCTCCTTTTCAGCTTGTTGTTTCATTTGGACAGCCATCTGTTCTAAAATATATGCACGTTGTGAGGCTTGTATTTCTTTTTTCTTCATTTCTATTAAATTTTCTACTGAATTATTCTGAGAATCTCCATTTATATCAATTGACTCCATCACCGTATCAAAGTCGGTGGCCATTAATTTAAACAAAGGTGTAAGGATAATGGTGATCAACAATAAGCCAGTCACGATTTTCGCATATTTTTGCATGTTGGAACTGGGAAGAAGCATGTCAATGACGGTGGCTAAGAGAACAAAAATTATAATATTTGTAATCCAATCGGTGAGAAATGACATGACGGTACTCCTTCCTCTTTATCGCATCATCATTGTGATATTTCCTGCCGCAATGATGACGGTAAGACTCAAAAAGAACATAAAGGACACAATGGCAAGGGCCGCAAAGACATAAATCACACTTTTGGCAATGATATCGAGACATTCGATCACGGGTCCGCCCCCGAGTGGTTGCAGGAGAGCCGCTGCTAATTTATAAATAAACGCAATCATGAGGATCTTGATTGCGGGAAAAGCTGCAATGATCAGAACAATGGCCACACCAGCGATTCCCACCGTGTTCTTTAAAAGAACGGAAGCGCTGATCACTGTATCCGTCGCATCCGTGAACATCCTTCCGATCACAGGGACAAAATTTCCTGTAACAAATTTGGCTGTTCGAATCGTAATCCCATCTGTCACCGCTGCCGTGGCTCCCTGCACGGATATAACACCAAGGAAAACGGTCATAAAGGCTCCTAATAACCCGATGCTCCATGTTCGCAATAACTGGGCCAGCTGCGTCACTTTATAATGAGTGGAAAGTGTACTTACAATACTTAATAACGCCGCCAGAAATAACAGGGGCAGCACGACATTTTGGATCAGCAAACCGCTTGTGTTCATTAAAAAGATAATCACAGGATGAAAAAATGCTGCGGATACAACTCCCCCGGAAGCTGCAATAAGGGCTAACATCAGGGGTATGAGGGCAATGATGAAGTGGATCATGGTGGAGATGGCATCCCTGGTGTAATCAATCGCCACGTGAAAACTATTAAGGGCGATGATGATCAGGACCATGAACACAATGCTGTATGCAACCTTGCTGACACTCCCTCCTTCAAATGCATTCTGCAGGGATTGAAGGAACATACTGAAAATCGTTAGCATAATCAGTGTTCCTAATAGCTTCCCATTCATCACAAGCTCCTGGAAGGCGAACTTGAAGATTCCACTAAACCATGCCTTAAAAGAAAACTCTTTTTCCCCTTTGATAAAATCAACCAAACTCCCCTTTTGGCTTTCGGGAAGATAGCCACCGTATTGATCCACGATACTGTTCCAGAATCCTTTTAACTCTTCAATTCCTAATTGATCTAACTGCTGATTGATCATCTGCTGTTGAATCGTCGAATCGGGCGGACTCTGTTCCTCCCCTTCTTCAGCTTGTCCACTGGAGGCTCCTACGAAAAAAATCACGAGTGCTATGACGAGTATTCGATATATTTGCAACAATTTTTTCCACCTCTTAACGTTTCGCTTATCCAGTTGGGATCATGTTGATAATCGTTTCGATAATCACTGTCAGAATAGGTACCGCCATTGCTAAAATCAAGATTTTACCTGCAAGCTCCACTTTCGCCGCAAGAGCGCCTTGTCCGGCATCCTTTGTAATGTGAGAAGCGAATTCCGCTATGTAGGCGATGCCGATAATTTTGAGAATGGTTTCTACATACACCATATTCACATTTGCATTCGCAGCAAGCTTCTCGATCATATGAATGATGGAGTAAATTTGATCAATCAGAAATAAAAAGATCGAACAACCTACAAACACAATAAGCAAAAAAGCAAAATTCGGTTTCTGCTCTTTCACAATCAAAGCCAGAAAGGTCGCAACCAGTGCTATGCCAACAATTTGAATGATTTCAATCGCGGACGCCCCCTCTAACCTTGATATAAGAAGACCGATTTAATCTTCTGGAACAGATCATCGACAATCGAGGCCACCATGAACAGGATATAGATGAACCCAAACAATGTAACCCACTGTGCATATTCTTTCTTCCCGACCTGATCTAAAATTGTATGCAAAAAGGCCACTACTATCCCCACCCCTGCGATCTTGAAAATAATATCCACATCAATTCCCATATTCATTTCCCTCCCGGTTTCTAAAAGCTGTTCTCGCAAGCGATTGGCATGTTTAAAAGTATTGACCTTTATGCATCGTTAAAGTAATAGGATGATCAATAATAAACCTGACAAAAAACCCAAGCTCTTCGTCATCTTTTCATATTTTCTCTGCTTTTCTATCGCCTCTGATTCTTCTCTTTCGAGATGTTTTAACGCTAACTGTATATGTTTCTGCTGGGTCATCATGTCATGTTTGCCCAGGTTTTCTCCAAATTGTTTCAGGATCTCGTACTCACCTGTTTTAAAAGCCGTTAATTTCCATATATCATTCAGGCTTTCTTCCCACGCTTTCTTCACTGAAATCTCCTGCTCCGTTAATTTCTTTGAAAACGTTTCAAAGAACCATGAAACAGGTTTTTGCAGCTGCTTGGAAATCTTTCTGGTCGCTTCATGCAATGGGGTATGACTGTAGGTGATTTCTGCTTCCAATGACTGGAGGGCCACCTTCAACAACCGAAGCTGCCGCGGTCTTTCCGTTAAATATTTAGACGCTTCGAAACCAGCCCAGGAAGTAGAAAGCAGGATGAAAACAGCACCGATTAGTTTAATCATTTATGTCACACTCACTTTTTTCAGAAGAGATTGACCGTGTTCATTCCACACTTCATGAACCTTACCAGGCTCATCCCCTCTCCTTAGTTCAACAAACCGCTCAATGGTTTGGAGACTCACAATGTCCTTGATAACTGGTCTTTTCGCAACTTCACTAAATGTAGATCCATGAGTCGTCATCACAAGGGTAATACCGGCATTGACGGCTTCCTGGATAGCTTGACCATCTTCCACACGGCCAATCTCATCCACAATCAGGACGTCGGGACTCATCGAGCGGATCAGCATCATCATCCCTTCAGCCTTCGGACATGCATCCAGCACGTCCACTCTCGGTCCAAACATAAGTTGAGGAATTCCGTTTACACAGCCGGCAATTTCAGACCTTTCATCGACAATCCCTACTTTGAAAGGGGGGATATTTTTTTCAGGGATGCCCGTCGAAATCATGCGTGCAAGATCTCTAAGCAATGTCGTCTTACCTGTCTGAGGCGAGCCGATAATCATCGTATGCTTCCAGCCACTCGCATAAACATATGGAAAAATTGATTGAGCTATGCCAAGCTTTTGTCTCGCAATCCTGATGTTAAAGGAAGACAGATTCCGAATTCCTTTCACCACACCGCCCTCTAGAATGACTTTTCCAGCAAGACCGACCCGATGTCCGCCTTCAATCGTGATATATCCTCTCTTCAGTTCTTCTTCCAATGTATAAAATGAATGACGGGATAGTTTGTTAATGAGCTGTTCGCTATCTTCCTCGGTAACGGTATAAGAGAGAAAATATGGCTTCCCCCTGGCCGTGACCTCCAACACACGGTTGGTACGAACCCTAATTTCTTCAATTCGGTCAATAAGATCTTGTGGAAGGGTCAGGACTTTGTCAGAAATAGTGCTGGGTAGTAAGGCTAGAACTTCTTGCATATAGGTACCTCCTAATCTTGTTCCACTTCGGTTGTATGAAGACATAACGAACCTTCGTACATGCTTCCCGATAATACAATGTATTCTAGTGGAATGAGATTATGACAGTAGAGTTGGGAGATTTGGTTTGGAGCGCGGGGGATGAAGGGGAATGGATGTCGAATTTTAACCAATGGCAGATATATCAAAATTTTGGCAGATAAAATTTGAAAAAGGCTGATAAAATGAAAATATGGAAGATAAACCAATACAAAACGCGACAAAGACCCCATCGTCCAATAAAAAAAACCTGAACGGGAGTACTCCCGTTCAGGCTTTACACATTATTTATCCACGTGACACGTAAGATCCGTCCGTTGTATTAATGATCAATGTATCTCCTTCGTTGACGAAGAACGGTACGTTAACCACTAATCCTGTTTCCACTGTTGCAGGCTTTGAACCACCGGAAGCCGTGTCGCCTTTGATGCCCGGTTCTGTTTCAGTTACTTTCAATTCAACTGAGTTTGGAAGCTCTACTCCAAGAGTTTCTCCACCGTACATCATGATGTGCACTTCCATGTTTTCTTTCAGGTATTTCAATTCATATTCGATGGAAGAAGCAGGAAGTTCGATTTGATCGTAACTCTCATTGTCCATGAATACATGCATGTCACCATTAGCATACAAGTATTGCATTTTACGATTATCGATTTGAGCTTTTCCTACTTTTTCTCCTGCACGGAACGTTTTTTCCTGGATGGCACCTGTGCGCAGGTTACGAAGCTTGGAGCGGACGAATGCTGCCCCTTTACCCGGTTTAACATGTTGGAAGTCGATTACTCGCCAAATCCCGTTGTCGACTTCAATTGTCAAACCTGTACGAAAATCATTTACTGAAATCATATTTATTTCCTCCTATTGTCTAGTAGACCTGTCTTTAGGGCTACAATGGTAGAATGATTAGATCTTTTGTGGAATGTGTCAGTGTTTCATTGGAATCTTCTGTTATGAGTGTATCATCTTCAATACGAACACCGCCAACACCTGGTACATAGACTCCCGGTTCAACCGTTACGATCATCCCAGGCTCCAGTATCACATCGGAACGGGAGGACAATCCTGGTCCCTCATGGACTTCAAGTCCGATTCCGTGTCCCAATGAATGTCCGAAATACTCTCCATAACCCTTCTCTGTTATGTAGTCACGTGAAATAGCATCCGCTTCTTTACCTGTCATACCAGGCTTGATTTTTTCCATAGCGAGAAGCTGTGATTGTAGAACGACGTCATAGATTTCTTTCAATTTCTCACTTGGTTCTCCTACAGATAAGGTACGTGTCATATCGGAGCAATATCCTTTATAGTATGCACCATAATCCAACGTTACAAAATCACCTTTTTCAATGACTTTATCACTGGCAACCCCATGAGGAAGTGCAGAACGATTACCTGAAGCAACGATGATATCAAAAGATGAAGATGTCGCTCCCGCTTTTCTCATGAAGAATTCTAATTCATTGGAAACTTCTAACTCTGTCACACCCGGTTTAATAAAATCTAATATATGCTTAAATGCTGCATCGGCAATATCCGCCGCATCCTTAATTATCTTAAGCTCTTCAGGTGTCTTAATCAAGCGTAACTTTTCTACCAGCCCTGATACCGGTACTAGTTCTGATTCCAACACTTCACGATAGCTATCATACGCACTATAAGTCATGTAGTTCTTTTCGAAGCCCAATTTATCAATCCCCAGGTTTTTCACTTGTTTCGCTACTTCCTCATGGATGGGCCCAGTGTGCTGGACGATTTCAAAATCGGCAGCCTGTTCGGTTGCTTGCTCGATGTAGCGGAAATCTGTTATGAATAACGCTTTCTCTTTAGAAATCAGAACAACTCCTGATGACCCCGTAAAGTTTGTCATGTACCGACGGTTGTAGGTACTTGTAAGTAAGATCCCGTCAAGTTCGTTTTCTGAAAAAGTCTCTCTTAATCGTTCAATTTTCATCATATTCCACTCCCTTAATGTTCTTTATGATCGCCTGTAAAGCCAACTCGTAACCAAACAGTCCCAAGCCGACGATCTGACCAATCGTTTCAGCGGCCACGACAGATTGATGCCTAAACGCTTCACGGGCATGTATGTTAGATATATGCACTTCCACTACCGGTACTGAAACCGAAGCCACTGCATCTCTTATCGCATAGCTGTAATGTGTGAAAGCACCGGGATTCAGGATGATTCCCCCATACCCTTCATCCTCTGCCTTGTGTATGTAATCAATCAGTTCCCCTTCATGGTTCGATTGAGCTGAAACGAGTTGAAAGCCTTCATCTTCTGCTTGTTTCACAAGCTTCCCCTCAAGTTGCGGCAAGGTGACGTGCCCATAAATATCGGGTTCACGTTTTCCGAGCCTATTTAGGTTAGGACCATTTAAAAGCAAGATTTTCATCATATGTAAACCCCTAAAAAAATAGAATGTTCATCATGAACATTCTAACACAAACCTTATACCTATACCTACATAATTGTCTGATAATGAGGATTTGTTAGTGTGAAACTTCCCCTGATTTTTCTTTCTCATTCTGATGTCTCAATTCATTTTCTTCATAAGAAATCGAATAGCCGATAAATACGCCATATAAAATATACAGACAGAAGGTTGTGATCAAAGTGTGATAATCAATGGAAGTAAAGGATTCAATGCTCGGGAAGAGCGGATTGAGCAGTAAAAAGAACGCTAAGTATAACGCTACACCGTAGGCAACCCCTACCCACATAGACTTGAATCTTCGTAATACACCATAATAAATGAGGGCCACACCTATAGAAATCACTCCATACGCCACAATGGAAAGAACGATACCAATCCATTTGTCCACCCAGTCACCAACCGCCCACGGCTCAAAAATAATATTCGGCTCGATTTTCGTAAACGAAAAAAAGTAACAAATGTAGGCAATTGAACTCCATAACATCCCACCTATAAAGCCTGTAACTACGACCATGGACATGAAGGATAGTGGTTTTTCACCCTGATTCTGCTCTAAACGTGGATTCTCCTTGCTTTCTTCTGTTCCATCCTGAATCTTTTCATGTTGTCCCTTTTGTTCAGCCATCTGTAACACCTCCATTCGTAGTATGTCCCATTGATTTAAACATTTGCATGGTTTTACTTATTTTTCATTTGTGGATGATGAGGAAATATGGATGTTAAAATTCTATCTCTAGTCCTTTGAATCATTTTTTAGTAAAATAGATAATATCTTTCCAAGTTTCAGAAAAATAGCCTCAGTAATATTTACAGAAAATCGATAACTAATATGGTTAAATAACAAGGAAATTGTCTAGAATAATAGTATAGATATGTATAATGGATTGAATTGTAAGGAGGTGGCTTTGTTGAACGCTCGTAATATCTTTGTTATCACATTAATATTGTTAGCTATTGTAGGGCTCTTAACTTCCCTAATCGGAAATCCTTTGGGGCTAGTGAAACAATTACTTGTTACTGCAGCTGTGATTGGAATTATCTACTTCATTTACCGAAGATGGTTCAGCGGAAGGCGGGCTGGTAATAGTAATGAACAGAGAGCGTTTCTTAAAGCAGCCAAACAATCAAAGAGGCGGCATAAGAAAAAATCTCCAAGTAAGCCTCAAGTATCAAACGCCTCAAAGAAACGTTCGATACGAAAGAAATCCAATGCCAACCTTACCGTAATTGAAGGAAAAAAGAATAAGAAAAACAATCGAGCCTCATTTTAGGAGCTCGATTGTTTTATTAATACGGCCATTTTTGTAGAAATGCTTCCGCTTTTGATTTTCCGTATTGAATGAGTTCTGCTCTTTTTTCCGGTGTTAATCCGAATTCGGTTGTGAGCACACCTTCAGTCGGAATAAAGATGATGTTTTTTTCAAGTTTTCTGGAAATGTATCTTGAATCATGTGCATCTTTCATCGTAGTAAAGAGTGCTTCATACATATCAATCGCATTTTTGATTTGTTTTTTTGGCTTTCCGACTAGATCGTGACTCAACTTCACCCCGATGACCGGTCTTACCTTTTTCACATTTTCCCGATCGAACAGCCACATTGGAAAGTTACTGAGCACCCCACCATCCACCATGAAACTTATTCCTTCTAAAGAACGCAGCTTTACAGGTTCAAAGAAGTAAGGGAGACTCGCACTCATTCGTATCGCCCTGGCCACAGGAAAGGTTTCTTTCGCTATGCCGTACTTCTCTAGATCATCTGGAAGAACCAATAATCTGCCATTCGATAAATCCGAAGCGATGACCCGGAGAGACTGGGGTGGTAAATCGGCAAACGTATAAATCCCTCTTGCTTTCAGCTTCTCTTCTACCCAGCTTTCAAGCGCCACTCCTTTATATAAACCTAAACGATAGTAAACCCGAAACCATTTTATAATAGGGAGAGAGATGATTGCGTTTGAGTCCAGCAATTCACTAATTTCAATATCATCCATGATTTTGAGGAGCTCCCTGCTCGAATAACCGGCCGCAATAAATGCTGCAATCACCGCTCCGGCACTTGTTCCTGCGAGCCTTTTAAATTTGTAGCCCTTCTCCTCTAATGCTTGATATGCCCCAATCAACGCGAGCCCCTTTATGCCTCCACCTGAAAAAACACCATCGATGTCCAAAGGCCTCACTCCTTCAATGTCTATTACTACATCTTTAATTCACAATGAAGGGTTTTAGAATAAAAAAATAGGAAGGGAACAAGTCCCCTCCTATTTTTCTTCATTTATTATAGACCGCATTTCAGCTGGGCCCCGCAGTTTGTACAAGTATTACAGCCACCCATATCTTTTACCGTCCCTTTACGGCAGACTGGACACGTATTCCCGACTTCAGAACCAATGGTCACGTCAGTTGAACGTACGTCCTGAATCGTATCAAGTAATACGATCGGCTTTTTCGATGTAGGAATGTCTTTTTGTTCCTGTTCGTCCTCGTCATCAAAGCTGTTTTCTTCTGCCTTAAGGGTAAGAACCTGTGAATCACGGCTTCCGTCAACGTAGACGGTTCCACCTTTTGCTCCACCTTTATACAGTCGCTCATACACTTTTTCTACTTGCTCGACCGTATAACCACGAGGGGCATTAACCGTTTTTGAAATTGAGCTGTCGATCCAATTCTGAATCACACATTGGACATCGGCATGTGCTTGTGGCGCCAGGCTCATGGAAGAAACAAACCATTCTGGAAGATTGTCAGCATCTGCATCTGGATTTCTCTTCAAGTAATCCTCTACAATATCCGCTTTCACTTCAATGAACTTACCAAGACGTCCACTTCTGTAATATGTGAAGGAGAAATAAGGTTCAAGACCAGTAGATACTCCAACCATCGTACCTGTTGAGCCTGTTGGGGCAACGGTCAATAGATGAGAGTTTCGGATCCCGAACTGTTGAATGTCTTCCCGAACATCCTCAGGCATTTTCTTCATAAAACCTGTTTCCACAAACGCTTTACGTAAAGCTTTCGTTTCTTCGTCGGTACTTCCTGTAAGGAATGGGAAACTTCCCTTTTCCTTGGATAATTCAACGGATGCACGATAAGCGGTTGTTGCGATTACTTCAAATACTTCATCCACAAGTCTGTTGCCTTCTTCAGAACCATATTCTTTTTCACAGTAGATCAACAAATCTGCAAGACCCATTACCCCAAGACCAACACGGCGCTCACCAAGTGCCTGCTTTTTGTTTTCTTCAAGGAAGTACGGAGTCGCATCGATGACATTGTCCTGCATGCGCACACCCACTTCAACGGTACGCTTCAATTTTTCAAAATCCACGGTTTTCGTCTCTTTATTGGCAAACTGAGCAAGGTTGACAGCTGCCAGGTTACACACGGAATATGGAGCAAGAGGCTGTTCACCACACGGGTTCGTAGCAACTACCTTTTGACCATATGCCTTCGCATTCGTCATGTCATTCGCGTTATCAATGAAGAAGATTCCGGGTTCCGCTGAGTAAGTTGCACAAACGTTGATAAGATTCCAAAGCTCTTTCGCCTTGATCTTACGGTAAGTACGCACTTTGTAGCCAAGCTTTTCCCACTCACGGACATCACCAACGTTGTGCCATTCTTCATTATAGTATTTCATTTGCTCTTCATTATAAGTTTCCACATCAGGGAAGCGCAGTTCATATTCACGATCGTTTTCAACGGCTTCCATAAAGTCGCTTGTCAGGCAAACCGAGATATTCGCACCTGTCAGGAATTCTGAATTATGGACGCTGTACGTTCCGCCTGTACGGAGCTTTTCTTCTGCATTCTTAAGGATTTTCGCATCAAATCCACCGTAGCCAGGGATTTGTCTATAATTAAGGATTCCTTGATACATCGCTTCCTCTTGTTCTGTCAGAGGTGTGAATTTCAATTTATCCTGTGCTGCTTTTTTAATGGTTTCATCTTCTGTATTTTCAAGAAGATAACGCAGAATACGCGGGTTTTGCATTTTGGATATGATGAATTCGATAATATCGGGATGCCAATCTGAAAGCATGATCATTTGTGCTCCACGTCTTGATCCGCCCTGCTCAACCAAGTGAGTCAATTTAGCGATGTCATCCAGCCAGGAAACCGACCCGGAGGATTTACCGTTCACGCCTTTGGCCAGAGTATTTCGCGGACGAAGAGTTGAACCGTTCGTTCCTACACCCCCGCCTCGGCTCATGATCTCCATCACCTGCTTGCGATGTTCCGAAATTCCTTCACGAGAATCCTGTACGAAAGGCATCACGTAGCAGTTAAAATACGTTACGTCCGTTCCGGCACCCGCTCCGTAAAGCACCCGGCCAGCAGGGACAAAATGCAAATTCACTAATTCATGATAGAACTTTTCAAACCAAACTTGTCTCTTTTCAGGAGTTTCTTCCACTTCTGCCAAGCCTGTTGCGTTACGCTTCGCAATTTGTTCATAGTAGACTTCCAGTGGCTTCTCGATTACATCAAGTGTTCTTGAGACGATACCGGTTTCCATTTCTTCCGGCTTGTCGATGGCACTTCTGTACTCTTCTTCGATCCAAACATCTGCTTTCTTTGTTTCCCAGTCGATGCTCGAAATGTAACCTAATCCTCTTGCAGGGAATTTAGGATCTTCTTTGATGGTGAGGACCACGAAATCCCCTTCAGAAAGAGTGATCTTTTCCGTGTCTTTGAAAGAATAGCGATCAATCATGACAAGACGGGATACACCTTTGTGTGTAGTATTCATATCTGGGGTTATGGGATGTACTTGAGGAAATAATCCGATATCCTGATTTAATCTTTCGATGTTTAATTTCATTGTGTTTTTCGACGCAACAGTCATAAAGACAACTCCTTCTATCTCAAATCTTTCATTTGTATGTTGATTACTTTGATGTCTAATATCAAGTAATACGATATCATAGCTCTAATAGAAAAGCAATAAATAAACACAACATATAGTGTGTTAAAAATTATTCGACACACCACATATTGTGTTTCAGGTCAATAGGTCATTTGTTTGTCAAACGGTTAATAAGCCAATAAAAATAGAAAACAGGAGGAAATAATAGAAAATCATATAATACTCCCACCATTTCTATTAATTTAGAACTTGATATAAATCCAAGTCGCGTAATAGTTGGTAAAATAGGAAAAAAGCGACAAGCATCGCTTTTTTTCTACAAAAAAATTTTTATCGCTTAAAATTCCAGTCATCTGATTCGTACCGGGTCCCGGCAAGGTCCACAACATATTGTGTTTCCTCTTCAGAAAGTTCATACGGTTCCAGGTGGATATTCAATCCTTCTTCAAAACCTTTTTTGAACGCTTCCTTCGCCATATCCATGGTAATCGTTTCAGAACTGATTTCGTTCATCGCGACGGCCTTGCTTTTAAATGCCCGCTGCATACGCTCTTTTACCCGGTCCGATGGATACTTAAACAGGCTGAACAGCTTATCCTCGTCAAGATCCAATAGTATGGAACCGTGTTGAAGGATGACGCCTTTCTGCCGGGTCTGGGCACTTCCAGCCACTTTTCTGCCTTCAACGACTAACTCGTACCAGCTTGGCGCATCAAAACAAACAGCCGAACGTGGATTTTTTAATCCTTCCCGCTCTTCTGCTGTTTTCGGAACAGCAAAGTAGGCTTCGAGTCCAAGTCCTTGAAATCCTTTTAAGATCCCTTCAGAAATCACTCGATATGCTTCCGTAACCGTTTTAGGCATCTCCGGGTGTTCCTCGGAAACAATGACACTGTACGTCAATTCATGCTCATGAAGAACCCCTCTGCCTCCCGTCGGTCTTCTGACAAAGCCAAGTCCGTGCTCTTTCACTGCATCAAGATTGATTTCCTTTTCTACCTTTTGAAAGTATCCAATCGAGAGCGTTGCGGGATCCCAGCCGTAAAACCTGATCGTGGGAGGAATCTTCCCCTCGCTATGCCAATCCAATAGCGCCTCATCAAGTGCCATATTAAAAGAAGGAGAACAATTCCCTGAGTCAATGAATCTCCATGTTTCTTTTTTCATGCAACATACCTCATTTACGTCTTCTCTTTATTATTTTGTTATGTAAAAAATCAACTTCATTTAAGTCCGTTACTAGTCTATCAAATTCAAAAGAAAAAACAAAGAAAAACAGATTGGAAAGTGTTTGCTGTAAAATAATAAATTTGTTTTGATTCTCGAGGCTTTCATGAATATAATAGAAGTTAGCGCATTTGTAGAAAGGAGCATGAATGATGGAAGGATTATATATTCTTTTAGTCGTACTTGGTGGAATCATTGTTTATTCACTCTTTACGTTCTTCTATCAAAAGAGAATTGTGAATACTTTGACTGAAGAAGAATTTAGAGCAGGATATCGGAAAGCTCAGTTGATAGATGTTCGTGAAGCGAATGAATTTGATAACGGTCACGTACTTGGCGCACGAAATATCCCCCTCTCTCAAATTAAAATGAGACAAAAGGAAATCCGTGCCGATCAGCCCGTTTACCTTTATTGCCAAAGCGGACTCCGCAGCGGAAGAGCAGCTCAAATGCTTCACCGCAAAGGGTACCGAGATCTTCACCAATTGCAGGGCGGCTTTAAAAAGTGGACAGGTAAAGTAAAGCATAAAAAATAATGTGAAAGGATTGCCTTTGGGTGATCCTTTTTTTGATTGGTGGAAGTAGTGGGCTGGGCTCCCGGGTAGGGTTGGTTTTATATTACATAGGTCCGTCCCTCAAAAAAATCCCCGCAGCGATTGGCTGCGGGGATTTCCAATTTATATTCTTTAGTTTTCTTTTGTATAACGCAGTACCGGTTTTCTCGCTGCGAGTGTTTCGTCCATACGTTTGACGATGGTTGTATGAGGTGCTTCCTGGACGATTTCCGGCGTTTCTTCTGCTTCTTTGGCAATCTGGATCATGGCATCAATGAAGGAATCGAGTGTTTCTTTAGATTCTGTTTCAGTTGGCTCGATCATCATGCATTCTTCCACATTTAATGGGAAGTAAATCGTTGGCGGATGATATCCGAAGTCGAGTAGACGCTTCGCAATATCCAATGTCCGGACGCCCAGCTTCTTTTGACGTTTTCCGCTGATGACAAATTCATGCTTACAATGACGATCGTATGGAAGGTCAAAGTGAGGAGCCAGTCGGCGCATCATGTAATTTGCATTCAGGACTGCGTTTTCTGTAACGGCTCTCAGCCCGTCTGGACCCATCGTTCTGATGTACGTATAGGCACGAACGTTGATTCCAAAGTTCCCATAGTAAGGTTTTACACGGCCAATGGAATCAGGACGGTTGTAATCGAATTCGAACTTATCGCCATTTTTCACCAGGACCGGTTTAGGAAGGTATTTAATCAAGTCTTCCTTCACTCCGACAGGACCGCTTCCCGGACCACCGCCTCCGTGAGGTCCCGTAAACGTCTTATGAAGATTTAAATGCACGACATCAAATCCCATGTCCCCCGGTCTGGCTTTTGATAATACGGCATTTAAATTGGCACCATCATAATACAGCTTACCCCCTGCTTCATGAATGATTGCAGCCATTTCCAGAATGTTTTCTTCAAATAATCCAAGTGTGTTCGGATTGGTCAGCATCAGGGCTGCTGTATCATCTCCTACTACACGCTTCAGATCTTCCAAATCAACTAATCCATTCTCGTTTGATTTTACCGTTACCGTTTCAAAACCTGCTACAGTCGCACTGGCAGGATTTGTTCCATGAGCAGAATCCGGTACGATGACCTTCGTACGGTGTGTGTCGCCATTTGCTTCATGGTAAGCCCGGATCATCATAAGACCCGTCCACTCTCCATGAGCACCGGCAGCAGGTTGAAGGGTCACTTCATCCATGCCCGTGATCTCTTTCAAATGCTCCTGAAGATCATACATCAGTTCAAGGGCACCTTGAACGCTTTCTGCTTCTTGCAGAGGATTGATATGAGCAAATCCATTTAAGCGTGCAACGTTTTCATTCACCTTCGGATTGTACTTCATCGTACAAGATCCTAATGGATAGAAACCGGAATCCACACCATGATTACGTTTTGATAATGCCGTATAATGACGCATGATATCCAGTTCGGATACTTCTGGAAGCTCTGGATCTTCCGAACGGATATAATCCAATGGGATGAGATCCGATAATTCAACCTGTGGTACATCCATTTCAGGTAAGCTATAGCCTACACGGCCTTCTTTAGATAATTCAAAAATAAGAGGTTGATCTTGCTTATTCATGACAATCCCCCAATTCTGCTACGAATGCGTCGATTTCTTCTTTGCTGCGAAGTTCAGTAACAGCCACTAGCATGTGCTGAGATAAGCTGTCATCCATTACTCCTAAATCGTATCCACCAATCATTTCTTTTCCTAAAAGCTTTTGATTGATTTCTTTAACCGGCATATTTACCTTTACGACAAACTCATTGAATGATGGTCCTTCAAATGCAATGGAGAACCCTTTTGCTTTAAGGGCTTCTTTTGCATAATGTGCTTTTTGGATATTTTGAAGCGCCATCTCTTTAACGCCTTGTTTTCCAAGCGCCGTCATGGCTACAGATGCAGCGAGTGCATTTAATGCCTGGTTTGAACAAATATTCGACGTGGCTTTATCTCGACGGATATGCTGTTCACGTGCTTGAAGAGTCAGAACAAACCCTCTGATTCCATCTTCATCAACTGTTTGACCAACAAGACGGCCTGGAACTTTACGCATAAGCTTTTTGTTAACGGCGAAGTATCCACAGTGCGGTCCACCGAATGCACTTGGAATACCAAATGGCTGTGCATCACCAATGACGATATCTGCGCCTAGTTGTCCAGGTGGAGTAAGTGCCCCTAATGCAAGGGGATTTGAAGAAACCACGAACATCGCTTTTTCAGCATGAGTCACTTCTTCGATGGCTTTTAGTTCTTCTACCCGGCCGAAGAAGTTAGGATATTGAACGACTACCGCTGCAATTTCATTACTCATTAATTTCTTAAGTTCTTCCACATCCGTAACACCGTTATTGTGCGGGATTTCTACGACTTCTATATACTGACCTTTTGCATAAGATCGTAAAACATCACGTGATTCCGGATGCACAGTGCTTGAAACCAGGACCTTTTTCCGACGGGTCTGCCCTGCACTAAGCATAGCTGCTTCGGCAAGAGCCGTTCCTCCATCGTACATGGAAGAATTGGCTACATCCATGCCGGTCAGCTCACAAATCATCGTTTGGAATTCAAAAATGGCTTGAAGTTCTCCTTGCGAGATTTCCGGCTGATATGGTGTATAAGCTGTATAAAATTCAGAGCGTGATAATACATGATCCACGATGATCGGCATGTAGTGGTCGTATACTCCAGCCCCTAAAAAGGATGAATGACTTTTCAGGTCAGCATTCTTCGCTGCCATTTTGGTCAGTTCCTTTACCAATTCCGTTTCTGACTTCGCTTCTTTGATTTTGTAATCCCCTTTGAAACGAACCTTCTCAGGAATATCTTCAAATAGATCGTTAACGCTGTCTACTCCTATGCTGTCTAACATTTCCCTTTGATCCTGCTCTGTCATCGGTAAATAACGATGCTTCATGACCGTCATTCCTCCCCTATTTCTTTGGTCTTTTATAGAATGGTGTGGCTACTACTTTCGCTTTTAACTTTTTCCCTCTGATTTCAACCAGCACTTCCGTATCTAAAGAAGTAAACTTTTTATCAAGTAATGCTAATCCTACATTTTTCTTTAATGTTGGCGATTGTGTACCGGTCGTGACTTCCCCTATTTCTTCTTCACCGGAATACACCTTATATCCATGACGTGGAATTCCGCGATCGATCATTTCAATCCCGACGATTTTTCTTGGGGCGCCTTCATCCTTTTGTTGTTTCAGCACTTCCTGACCATTAAATGGAACCTCTTTATTCACTTTTACGGCGAATCCAATCCCTGCTTCGATCGGCGTGATCGATTGAGATAATTCTTGTCCGTAAAGGGCAAGGTTCGCTTCAAAACGCAATGTATCACGTGCACCAAGTCCGCATGGAAGTACACCATGCTCCTTCCCTGCATCCAGGATGGCTTTCCATATTGCGGCCGCATCACCTGCATCACAGTAAATCTCAAATCCATCTTCCCCTGTGTAACCGGTACGTGAAACAAGTGCATGCTTACCGTCTATATTCACTTCGGTCTGGAATTTAAAAAATCCGATATCGCTTAGTGAATGTTCGTTTGTAAGTATTTGTAAAACCTGTTCAGCAAGTGGACCTTGAAGTGCCAATTGCGCCATATGTTCAGAGATGTTGTTGATTTCAACCCCATCGACTTCATGTTCTTTCAGCCACTGAAAATCTTTATCTATATTTGCCGCATTTACAACGAGCAAATAATCATTATCTTTTATTTTATAAACCAATAAGTCATCGACCGTCCCACCGTTTTCGTAGCACATAGCCGTATACTGAGCTCCTCCATCTTTTACTTTGGAGACATCATTTGTCATCATTCTTTGTAAATAGTCAAGAGCCCCTTCACCCTTCACTTCAATTTCTCCCATATGAGAAACGTCGAATAGTCCAGCTCGGGATCTTACCGCTTCATGTTCTTCTTTAATGCTTGAGAATTGCACTGGTAAAGCCCAGCCACCGAAGTCGATGGTCTTTCCTCCATACTCTTTGTACACTTCGTATAAAGGTGTTTGTTTTAACTCTGACATGACTTTTCCCCCTTTATCTTCCTTACATGCATAATCCTTAACCAAGTTTTATCCCATGAAAAAAGGACAGAAAAACCCCTTTTCATAAAGAAGTTTTCTCTGTCCTTGCACCTGAAAGTTTACCGAAGAACGGCTTTCCCCTTTGGTGGTTTCCCGTACGGAAACACTCTCCAGAGTTGCGTCCAACAAGAGTCTTTTTGCCTGAGAGATTCACACTTAAATGTGCTTGCTCCTTCGGCGCTGAATGCACAGTCTCTCCCCTTGTTATCATTCGCCAATATTCCTTGAAACATTTGGTCATACTAGAAATATACAGAAGAAATGTTGTAAATGTGAATGTTCGGATTTTCGAGTTTTTTAAACATTAGAAAATCTATTTTCATCCTACCATTAAATACGAGGATTGAGCAATCATTTTTATTAGAATTAAGGAGATGTTTTTCAGATGAATGTTGAGGTTTTATTTGATGAAGAATGGGGCGAGGGTCTCGAGAATTTAATTGATAACGATGGCCCATGGGGAAATTGGGAGCTTTATAAGCTGGCCATCGAATTTGAACATCATCTTGCAATTCCGAACTTTGAAGGCCTGCAAGCACCAAAACATTTGGCAAACGTCACTCCGCTCCCCCATCAGCTTGAAGCAGCAAAGCAGGTTGTCGAAACGATGAACGGAAAAGCGATCCTTGCAGATGAGGTTGGATTAGGTAAAACCATTGAAGCCGGATTGATATTAAAAGAATACATGATTAGAGGATTAGTGAAGAAAGTATTAATATTGGTTCCCGCTTCCCTGGTCTCTCAATGGGCCTATGAATTAAACAGTAAGTTTTTCATTCCGGCTGTTCCGCAACGAAAAAGTTACGTATGGGATCAGTGCGATATTGTCGTTTCATCCATGGATACGGCTAAGCGGAGCCCTCATCGGGAAAAAGTGTATGAACAGGACTATGATTTGGTGATTATCGATGAAGCTCACAAACTAAAAAATCATAAAACAAAAAACTATGAATTTGTCCAGAATCTAAAAAAGAAGTTCTGCCTTCTTCTGACAGCGACGCCTATCCAAAATCGTGTTGAAGAAATCTTTCACCTAGTTTCTCTCCTTAAGCCTGGACATCTCGGAAATGAATCCGGGTTTTCTGACAGATATAAAAAAGGGGACCGTACTCTTCAAGAGGACGAACATTTAAAAAGTCTCATTAACAAAGTGATGATTCGTAACAGACGCAGCGATACGGGAATTGAATGGACAAAACGGCACGTAAAGACTGTCTTAATCGATTTTAACGAAGCCGAAAGAGATTTATATAACAGCATCGATTTGCTCAGGGGGAACTATGATGACTGGGCTAATTCAAGCTCCTTCTCGCTGATGACACTTCAAAGAGAAGCATGCAGCTCTCGTGAAGCAGTATTTTACACTCTCAAAAACATGCTTGAGAAGAAGGAAGCTCCCACGGTTGGTTTTGAGAATACTATTGGCACCCTGATGAAAAAAGTAGAAAACGTGACAATGAACTCCAAGGCTCAGAAAGCATTGGAAATCGTTCAATCGATCAATGATAAAGTGATAATATTTACAGAGTACCGTGCGACACAGCTCTATCTGCAATGGTTCTTAAAACAGCATGGAATAAGCTCCGTACCTTTCCGAGGTGGATTTAAACGGGGAAAAAAGGACTGGATGCGTGAACTCTTTCAAAAGCATGCACAGGTGCTAATTGCTACTGAGGCCGGAGGGGAAGGAATCAACCTCCAATTCTGCCATCACGTGATCAACTTTGACCTGCCCTGGAATCCTATGAGGTTAGAGCAGCGGATCGGTCGTGTCCATCGTCTCGGACAGACAGAGGATGTTCACATCTACAATTTCGCTACCAGAGACACGGTCGAAGAACATATATTAAAGCTTCTTTATGAAAAGATCAATCTCTTTGAACGAGTGATCGGACAATTGGATGAAATCCTTACCCGCCTGGATTTCCGTGACTTCGAAGAGCATGTAACCGATATTCTTTCTTCATCCAGGACGGAAGGGGAAATGAAGATAAAAATGGAGAATTTAACGAGTATGATTCAATTTGCCGAACAATTAAAGGAGGAGAAATCAAATGCAGCAGCACGAAATTCATCAATTTCTTGAGAGATACTTCGTGGCTAATGGATGTGACCTGGTTGCGAACGGAAACGGCCATATGACCGTCCAACTCACGATTGATTTGGATAAGGAGCTGATGAACCGTCCTTTCTATTGGCATTACCTTGAGAAAACGGGAGGTATTCCAAATCCTATGACATTGTCCCTTATAACGAATCCGGATAAAGCACCTGAAGACTTAAAAGGAGAACCTATTCACTTTGGTTCTCCACGGTTACACCAAATCTTCCATTCAACACGAAATTTAGCAGGGTATATTCGCTTATACGAAAACGGGCACACACCGAGTGGTCAGCAAACCCCTCTTCATCCCTGGCTCGGACTGAATATCAAAATTTCGTATCAATCCAACCGAAAAAAAGACAGCATTCGAAGCATCGGATTAAATCTGATCAATGGCGTACTTCTGGAAAACTTTCATTCGTCATTGATGTCCAGAAATCTGACACCTAAGATTCCTGATTTCTCGTTCACATTGACACCGATCATCAAACCGAGAAGCGGAGTGAACCGCATTCAAACGTACCTGTATGAAGAGATCAAAAAGGAACCTGTTGAATGGGCTGAGCAGGCACGAAAGACGTGGGAGGAAGATTTACAATTATTGAATCACTTTTATGGAGATCAAGAGGAAAAACCCGAATCCTATTTCCTGGAACAACAAGCCTTAAAAGAACAATATGAACCTAAGATTTCTATTGATATTATTAACGGCGGGATTTTTTATTTACAGAACAACAATTGATTGTTAAACGGAGTAAGTGCTTTTAGACGCTTACTCTGTTTAACTCCAAAAAAAAGACTGCCAAAAGGCAGCCGTTGATTATTTATTTTTCTTAAACATTATCATGAAAGCATATGGTATGATCCCGAACCAGCGAAATAGGAATGGTTCTCGCTCATTCTTCCGCTGCTTCTTTATACTTTTACGTTCATGAGGTGATTTTTCATAATGTTGGACAAATGTTTGTGTTATGAATTTAACATAATCATTCACTGACATAAAAGCACCACCTCCTGCTTTTATCAGTATGCCCGGCTATAAGTAATTTTATTCAGCTTGCCCATCTAGATAAGGAAGTATTTCTTCAATAACCTCTTCTATGGTTTTATTGTCTGTATGAATCGTTATGGAGCTCCCGCTCTCATACAGTGGGAAGCGAAGGTTGAATAAACTCGATAATCGTTCCTTTGAATTATTTTGTACGAGTGGACGATTTTCATCGCCTTCTAAACGGGACCATAATGAAGCAAAAGGACAAGTCAGGTGGAATACAAATTCCTGTTGTCGCAAGATCTCCCGGTTCTCTTCCCTTTCAATCACTCCACCACCAGTAGTGATAACCGCTTGCTTGTTTGCCAACTCAAGGAGCACTTTGTTCTCCAGATCTCTGAAATGTTGTTCCCCCTGCTGATTGAAGATCTCTTTAATGGACTTTTTCTCTTTGTTTTCAATGTAACTGTCCATATCAATGACCGGTAGATTCAGTAATTCACCAAGATGTTTCCCAATCGTCGTTTTTCCTACCCCCATAAATCCAATAAAGAAAATCGGTTTCATATTCTACTCCCAACTTATTATGTGTTTTGTTTCCCTATTATACACAACCGTCGTCGGAAGAAAAAGCTTCTCATCCCGTTTGAACGTCACTTCCAATCGTATTTCATCCGGGGTGACCATTTCGCTGTGGGTCACGATTTCACCATAATTCCCTTTCAATTGTTTGGAAGTAAGCATCCCACTCTCCATCTCCAACAGAATCGCATGGGATACACTCACGTTTCTTTCATAAATGTTTTTCATATTTGTTAAGTATAGATATTTACTTATAAAAAGATCCTTTGCAGCAAACCCTACAGATAAAATAACCATCAGAAGGAACAAAGTATATGGCAATATGAACCCCTTATTGTTAAGGCTTTCCTTCTCCTTGTTCGGTTGAAAAGTAAAAGAATTCCCCCTCCACTTTTTCTCCACCCACAAACTCCAAATCCATATGCACTCCCTGGATAATGGATGCAAAGCTAAATGAATCCACTGACTGTAGTACCACTTCATGCCCTTGATTATTTACCCTCCTTCGAATGGATTGATTATACTTTTCATACGAAATGGATTCACCACTCACTAGGAAAGAAATCTTATCAGGCGTGATCACTATACTTTCCCCTCTCCATAGTTCATTTCTCAAACTCTCATTGAATAAATTCCATTCATAATAATGCGGTGGAACCATATCATTTTTTATCGTAGAGAAGCCCTTCATGATGAGTGGAATGCATAGTGAAATCATGCAGAATACTGTAAAGCTTAACAGAGCCTCGATTAATGTAAACCCATTGTTATTCAGCCTTTGAGATACAGACTTCATGGGGATTCGCACCTCTCTTATGATAGTGGACACATGCTTCTTCATTGAATCCGCCTTTCCAATCGAATTCGTATCTGACACCTTTATACATTCTTGAATGATTCACATACTCGTGCCTGACGATTGCCTTCTCCACCCCTTCTTCAAGAAATTTCAAAGCCTCCACTTCATGCTGAAGTCGTTGAAGTTGAGAAGCATATTGGATCAGAAAAGGTATAAATACGCCTGCTATCATAAGGATGCAACTGAAGGCAATAAGGGTTTCCGGAAGTGAGAAACCTTTAGTATTCCCGTACATAAAACCTCCCTTGCCCAATTTGAAACATGAGCTGAATCATGGTATCTCCCATTTTAAAGTTCAGCTTGCCAAATCGATTTGTATTTCCATCCGGATAGAATGTGATGTCTGTTAAGCTGTTAATGGATGTAATCTGAATGGAAGATGAAATCTCTCTTGAGACAATCGTTTGTCTAGTAGCGGTTTTCGCAACGTATTTATTGGTTACAGCGTAAAAGGTCACTGTGATGGGAACTTGATGTCTGATGCTGTAGCTTTGGATCTGGTAGAGGTCTGATTGGAGCTGGGAAAGAAATAAGTCCTTTTCATTCCCATCTTTCATAGGAAAGATGGAAAAGCTGACCCAAGTCAGAAGGGTCGTGAAAATCAATAAGACGACAAGCATCTCAATAAGGGTATACCCTCCTTCCCCATTTCTTACTTCATTAATTAGAGGTTACCATCCCTTCAGCATCAATGGTGATGGCACTTCCGTCAGGGCAGGCTTTATAATTCTCATTTAAATACCCATCTGTAACGAGGGTATCTATGGTGACGGGAAGCGCATTCCCATCCATTTTGTACGCCTCAACCTGGCCTTCCACCATGTGAACAAATGCTTCGCAGCCTTTGGAGTTAATTGAATTACTTTGGTTGGTGACGTTGGGTATCGTAATAAAAAGCAATACAGAAATGACTAATAGAACAATCATCATTTCGATTAGGGTGAACCCTTTTTCGTTTTTAAGCATGGTGTTCCTCCTTCGGTTTTGTGAATTTTTTACTAATGAGAATGCGGTGACTCGACGAAATTCATTTCATTTGCTGTTGTGTCGAGGCATTGCTACTTTTCTAAATACCCTGCATCATCTGAAATAACGGCATCATAATGGAGAAGTAGATCGTCATGATGAAAAGACCTACAAAAGTAAAGATCATCGGCTGAATATATTTAAGCAATGCATTGGTATTCTCCTCTAATTCTTGGAAACACATTTCGCTATAAAGTCCCAGTTCTTCTGCTAATCGTCCATTGGATTGCCCGTGATGGACAACAAAAGGTAACTCTTTTTGAAAAAACGGAAGCGATGAAAAACATTCATGAAATGGTTTCCCTTCTTTTAATCCTTTGATCAATTTTTTTGAAACGTATTGTAACGTTGGTCGGAAGGATTGACTTTCAATGATGAGGAGTGACTCTGTAATGGATACCCCGCTTGTGAGAAGGAAGCTTAGTTCTCTCGCAAAAAAGTGTGAGTGACCAAGCCTTAAATAATTTGACAGATAAGGAATTTTGCATAGGGCGACTGAGATTTTAATTGGAGAAATTCTTTTTTGGAACAGGGAGAATACTATGGTGCAGATAATGAGTGATAGTAAAACTATACTGAAAATTAATGGGAAGCTTTCAATGAAGTGTAAGAGGTACTTTAGATTTGCTGAAGGTTCATATCCGATAGAAGTATACAAAGATTGAAATCTTGGGAAAAGCACGTTTTGAAGCAAGACCATCAGTAAAATCGATACAACGATGAGCATGAATGGATACTGAATGACTTGTTGGATTTTCTGCTGATTTTTTCTTCTTTTTATCAGATAGTTTCCCGCCTCTGATAGAGTCTGGCCCATTTGACCATGATGCTCGGCAAAATAAATTTGTGCACTGACATGGCTCGGGATGTTCAGCTGTTTGTTGATGACCGAAGAGACGGACTCTCCTTTTTGCAATGATATAATCATTCTCTTTTTTAATTTGAGGGTATTCTTTTCTTTAGGGAGCAGGAGAAAATCGATGGCTTCTGAAAAACTATAACCCTTTTGGAGGAGGTCTCCAAGTCTTTTAAGAAACTTACCTTGATCATCGCTTCTCTTCATGTATCCATTTCCTATATTCAAGTTCTGAAACAAATCCCAGTGCCACCCCCTTATTGATCAAGGTTTGGAGTGTATGATATTGATATTGGACCGACTCCCCTTTCGCCTCTTTTATTACTTCTTTCAAAGCACTTCCTGTTACAATTTCATAGACAGAAGCTCTATTAACCTTTTTACCTCGAAGACAATTCCCCCCACACTCCGTTTTGCAAATCGGGCAAACTAACTTTAGTAACCTCTGTGCTGATACGGCTAACAGTGTTTGTTGAATATCATGCCATTCAATTCCTAATTCCATTAAACGGTAAATAGCACCTTTTGCATCCCTCGTATGCATGGTCGTGATTACTAAATGACCTGTTAAAGCAGCCCTCACCGCAATTTCCGCTGTTTCCCGATCCCGTATCTCCCCCACCATAATAATATCGGGATCATGCCTCAATATCGCTTTTAAACCAGCGGAATACGTAATCCCCGCTTTTTCATTCACTTGAATTTGCACCATTTCTTCATGAAGCTTCTCTACGGGATCTTCAAGAGTGATCACATTACGGTTCAGGGCAACGGAACAATGGAGGACAAGGGAATACAAAGTTGTCGTTTTCCCACTGCCAGTTGGACCTGTAAATATAATGAGACCATGAGAATACATAAGTAGAGCGAGTAATTTTTTTGCAGATGAAGGATACAGGGACATTTTATCGATTGGGATTTGATACTTTTGGGGGAGTATTCGAATGACGAGACTTTCTTTTAAATGAGTGGTTGGTAAGGTAGAAATTCTGAGTGATAGAGGTGTACCTCGAACGGTAAGACTGAAGGAGCCACTTTGAGGTTTTCGTTTTTCTCCAATGTCCATGGAAGCCATGAACTTTAAATGGGCTATCAATCGTTCTGCCTGATCCGAATCAACGGTGTGGAACGGTACTAATACCCCGAGCTTTCTAAACTGAATCAAGTAATCTTTCGTTCTCGGTATGACATGAACATCTGTCGCATCACCGCTGAAAGCTTCTCCAATCATTACTTCCGATAAGGATTCTACTGAGTGAAATATATATAGGCACCACCTTTCTGTTTTCTTAACTTAAGATATACGACATTAACTTACAAAATCCTTCTTTTTCCTTAAATTTTTTTCTCACCAAATACTTAAGGATAACTGAAATTATTTCTTCATTGCTCAAACCCGACCACAGTCATTCACACATTCACCCCTCGCCCATATACATAAAAAGAATAATAATCATAAAACGAAAGTGGTGACAATATCCCATGAGTAAATACATGGATTACACCTCTCCGGAAGCTCAATTCTTTTTTGATGTTAATAAAAGTCCCTTATTTAAAAAAGACAATCAAAATTTAATAAATATCTTAGGGGTAAATCAGTTGAATACGTTGGATAACTCTTCCCTCCTTGATATCTATTTAAGTAAACATAATTTTGTGGAACCACATTACCACCAGAATGCAGCTGAACTGGTCTATTGCATTTCTGGTGGAGCTGTTGTTTCCATGCTCAATCCATATACTAAGGAAGTCTTAAATTTCCGTATTTCACCTGGACAGGTGGCAAATGTTCCACAAGGCTGGTGGCATTATGAAGAAGCAACCCAGGATCAAACTCACCTATTGGCCATTTTTAATGCCCCTACACCGGAAGTGATATTAGGTTCGGATATCTTAAAGTTCACCCCTTCAAGTGTCATGGCGTACAATTATTGCATGGATGAAGGTGCTTGGATCAAAACGACAGAAAAGGTGAAACCAAGTACTTACATCGGTCCTGCTTGCTTAGATCCAGATAGGCATTTATCTCAACGACAATCCCATTTCGCCTATTCCCCATATCACTATCACTATCAGCCAAACCCTTATCATCATCGTCAGTGCATTCCAAAAACCTTTTAAAAAGCGGAGAGAACTTTTATTAAAAACTAATGAATAGAATATCAAAATACAACCATACTATATTTTGTAAAGACGACAATGGGCTATAGCCAAGCGGTAAGGCATCGCACTTTGACTGCGACATGCGTTGGTTCGAATCCAGCTAGCCCAGTACTAAAAGCGGAGGCGGCTCGTTTAGAGGCGACAAGCATAAGATGAGGCACCCAGAAAGGCGCTCTTTGCCTTTTTGGGTGCCTTAGCTTATGACCTCGAGCCTCTAGCCACCGGAGCTGGATAATCTAAAAGCAGAGGCGGCTCGTTCAGAGGCGACAAGCATAAGATGAGGCACCCGGAAAGGCGCTCTTTGCCTTTTTGGGTGCCTTAGCTTATGACCTCGAGCCTCTAGCCGCCGGAGCTGGATAATCTAAAAGCAGCGGCGGCTCGTTCAGCCCCACTACCACATTGAAAACGGCAGGCACTTTGTGAAAAGTGCCTGCCGTTTTCAACCCAACCTATTTTTAATTATTACATTCAACTGCTTTTCTTCAACGATCTGTTCTTGTTCGCAAGGCTTTGTAATCCCTCTGGATTGTATCCGACCACCAGCTTTTTACCGTCTGTTAATAAGGGTCTGCGAAGAAGTTTTGGCTCTTCAATAATTAATTTAATCACTTCTGATAGAGGTAAATCGTTCACATCTTTACCTAAGTCTTTGAAGGTTTGGCTTCTTGTAGCCAATATTTCATCAAGTCCATCGGTGGTCAGGGATAGTAGCTCCATTAGCTCTCTATGGGTAGGTGTCTCTCTGAATAGATGTCTTTCATCAAAATCGACGGAATGGGCAGTTAACCATTTTTTGGCTTTTCGGCAAGAGGTACAGCTTGGATAAGTAAAAAATGTCAGGTTATTCACTTTCATGACCTCCTTAAATTTGAGCTTGCATGTTTATGATATGTTAAACATATTGTACATTAATTGTATAACTTTTGTATAGTAATATCCCTTAGGAATTTGTGAACTTTTTATAAACAATGAATGAAGCAAGCTATAATAGGCTTTCCCTTCATATCCATTCTTTTTCTTGAGGCTTATAATAGAGCTATTAACTACAAAATTGGGGTGTTTTTTGAATGGATATGACACTGAAGGTTACAAGCGTACTTTCAGACCCGACCCGGTATTCCATTTACTTGTACATTAGTGAGAGAAAACATGAGCTTTCAGTTCAAGACATCGCTGAGAAGTTTCATATTCACCCGAATGTTGCCCGTCTACACCTATCAAAGCTTGAGGAAATAGGAGTGTTGCAATCAGAATATGTAAAGACCGGCAAAGGTGGCAGGCCAGGCAAACGATATATTCCATCTGAAGAACTCGTTCAGTTATCCTTTCCTCCTCGAGACTTCCGCTTACTTAGCGACCTCACCATTGCCTCATTAGCTAAGCTCGGAGAAGAGGGTTTTAAGGTGCTGGTGGACACAGGATATGAGTACGGTAAAAGCTTGGTGGACCACTATCTTGAAAGCCGTAACTTATCCTTAGTTGGGGTAACTCATGCTGAAAAGCTGCATGTATTATCAGAAATTGCCAAATCGATCGGTTTTACTTTAGATGAGTCAATCGGTGATTCATATCAAATCAAGTTCCACTATGATCATTGCCCTTTTTATGAGAATGCTCAGCTGGAACCGGTGTTCATATGTGGTTTACACAACGCATTATTAAAAGGGATGTTTGAAACTCTATACTCTGTGGAAGAATTTAAACAAGAAGAAAATATGATAAATGACTGTTCCACGTGTAGATATCACGTAATCGTCACAAACTAAAAGCAAACGGATATTTACTTTTATGGTAGTATTCATTTATAATATTGAATGATGGACTTAGGGTGCAAAGGAGGGTTACATATGGATCGTATGTTTAGAGTTCTTGGATTTTGGACTGGTATTTTTGCTGTAATGTTCTATCTTGGTGATATGACCACGACATCATTAATCTTTTTAGGCCAAACAGGATTCTTCATTATGCTTAGCTATTTAAAACTGTCCGAACGTATGTATATTTACATTTTCGGTGCTTACTTAACAGTGTTCTTTGCTGGATTTACTTATTGGACGACCTTTATGATGACTCCGGGTGCAGGAGGACACTAAAAAAATTCCCTTTAGCTTATGGCTAAAGGGAATTTTTTTTGTGAATGTTAAAATCCATTCAAAAATGGATTTGAATCCATCTCTCCTTCGATCGATGTTTCCGGTCCGTGACCAGGTAGAACCGTTGTAGTCTCAGGCAGCGTTAATAACTTTTCATGAATGCTTGCCAGGAGCTCTTTATGATTTCCTCCAGGTAAATCGGATCGTCCGATACTGCCCATAAATAATGTATCTCCCGCTAATACGATTCCACTTTCTTGTACATAATAAGAAATACTACCTGGTGAATGACCAGGCGTTTCAAATAGTTCTAGCTGAAAATCGCCAATGGTCAGGTGTTTTTCATTTGTTAATATGTAATCAGCAGGCTTAAGTCGGATAAGATCACCCATCATGAATAATTGAGATCCGTTTAAAGCAGGATCCAGTAACCACATAGCTTCTTTCTCGTGAATATATACTGGAATGCTATAGTTGTCACGTACTTGATCAACTGCTCCAATATGATCAAAATGAGCATGAGTAAGGAGAATGGCTAACGGAGTTAACGAATGATTCTCTAACCACTGAATCAGTTTCTCCCCTTCTCCTCCCGGATCCACGACCAGGCATTCATTTTTTGTGTTCCATAGAATATAGCAGTTGGTTTGTAACGGGCCTAACGGAATTTGTTTCCACTGCAACGTATCCACCTCCAAATGTGATACTATTATTGTAGCAGAACTTATCACATCATAAAAACATGGTGGCAAGAGCGCCATAGAAGTGTCAAATTTTTGACCTCGACAAACAGAGGAAAAAAATATAAAATGTTAATGAGTGCATTTATGTACATATGGTTATCAGGTAGTAAAACGCATTTTAATGAAAGGGGTCATATAAATGGGTCTTGTAATTATTACAGCATTGGTTACATTATTAGCTTTGTTTGCGGTAGTAAGCACTTTCAAAAACAAGAACGCTATGGGAATTCTTTTCTCCCTGGCAACATTAGGTGTTTTTGGTTGGTTTACAATTATGACTGTCCTTCACTCTGGTTACCCAGGTGGGCATTAATTAAACAATGAATACTCATAAAAAAGCCTTCCGTTTCATAACGGAAGGCTTTTTTACTTTCGATTAGGGTACTTGAAAGTTATGTAGGCACTAAAAAGTACCCTATAGACCTTTACGATGGGTACGTTATAATAGAAATATATTTAAGCCTGTCAGGATAATAGCGAGTGTAACAGTCTATCCTATATGGAAAGATATCGTCAGGGAACGGAGGTTTACTAATGAAGAAATATAATATACCTGTTGAGGCCTCCTTAGAAGTCATCGGGGGCAAGTGGAAAGTGGTGATTCTCTGTCATTTGATTAAAAGCAAGCGACGAACAAGTGAATTGAAGAAACTAATGCCTGGAATCACTCAGAAAATGCTGACCCAGCAGCTAAGAGAGCTCGAAGCTGATGGAGTCATCAATAGAATTATTTACAATCAAGTTCCACCAAAAGTAGAATACGAATTAACTGAGTATGGATGGTCGTTAAAAGGACCTTTAGATATGCTATGTGAATGGGGAGAACAGCATATTGAGAAAACCTATCCTGACAAAAGCGAAGTGTTGGTGGATAGTGAGGAAGCATAGTTCAGGAAACTAAAGGAGTGAGTATCTTTAAGATACCCACCCCTTATTTGGTGCTTATTGTTCTAGTCGACGCTGTACAGAAGATAGTTTTCCTTCCATTGTCGAATTCTTATCACGGCGATCATCGATTCGAATATTTGTTGCTACCCGTTTGATCCCCTGTTGGAAAGGCGATTCATGAATGTCTTGTATGACCTGAAACAAAACAGGAAGATCCCCCTCGATGATGGTATTCATCGGAGTTAATTGAAAACGGATTTCCCCTTTTTCCTCATACTCTTTAAGTATTCTATGTAAGTCCGCTACATAGGAACTTACACTTGGTGATTCCGTCCCGATTGGAATGACTGTAACATCAACGATTGCCATTATAAATCTGCCCCTTCTTTCAGTAGTTGAATGATGGTTGAGTTAGCCAAATCGATTACTTTCTCAAGTTGATTTCCATATAAACAATAATTCCCATTGGGGGAACACTGAATAGGTTCTAAAGGAAGATCCTCAAAAAGAATACTGTCTTTTCCAGAAACCGTGTCCCATTTTTCTAATGAGAATGTACCAGAGTAAGTATCAAAGGAACCTGGTTCATTTGCCACGAAAGTAATCAACTGACCCTTCCCTTCTATCATATCATAATGAGGTATTAACCAATCAGAATAACGACTCAACAGATCTACTGTAAATTCTGACTGAATCTCACCATTTGAAGTAATGAATTGATACGCAAAAGGTCCTTCTTCTTCACGAGAAGAGATAGATAAAAGAGAATTGTTAAATTGATTGAAGTGGATGCTTGTATCCACAATCATTTCCTCCCCACCCCCCTGAATATTCTGGGATATAAGTGGAGCCGCAACGCTTATTTCTTCCGTATTCCAATCTTGAAAAAGAATGGAATACTTCGATTGCCACTGCACAAATGGCTGCTCTACTTCAATAGGATCCATTGTCCCCTCTTCTACATCAATATGAAAGACTTTAAAGCTCCAATCTTCGCTGAAGCTGGTCATGAGCAATGCATTGTCATCAAACTTGTTCCAGGAATGAGTCAGTTCGTAGGATGGAATATCTTCTTGAAATAGCACTTCTCCTGCTCTGTCTATAATCGTCACCCGGGCTGAATAAGACGCTGGTGCAGAGTGGATGAGTATTTTATTCTTATCGGGTGAAATGCTTGCACTCACAAAAGACGAAGGAATATCATAGATTTTCTTAGTGCTTCCATCATAGAGATTATATATATATAAAGAGGATAGATCATCATTATTTTGTACGGATAGAATCTCTGAATCTGAAAGCCAGCCTATGTTTTCTACAAAACTGTCTTGACTAAGAATTCCTGAAACGACTTCCTTGTTTTCAGATTTCTCTTTCTCGGGGGGAGAAGTTTGAGTTTGTTCGGTTTGACAAGCTGACAGCCACAGTATACTTAATAGCAATAACAGCAAAACACTTACCTTTTTCTTATTCAAAATCCTTCTCCCTCCCTCAATTCATTCCATAATAATTAGTACGTTTCAAAGCAGAAAATGTTTCAAAATTATTAAAAAAACATTGCAAAATCCAAAAAAGTGATGACCAGATGTTCACTCACACACCATTTGGGTCACCACGATCGGTTATTCTTTAAATAGGATGATGATTTATTTTACTCCTGATTTTCACTTTCTACAATAGTTATTTATGGAACATGTCAAAAGATTTTTCGAGTCATTTATTATAATAAGTCGAAATTCATACAGTCTTGTCGGGACTGATCGAGCCGCCTGCGCTTTTGTTTCGTCCAGCTCCGGCGGCTAGCCCCTCGAGGTCATAAGCTAAATTGGCCAAGAAGGCAAAGAACGCCTTCCCGGCCAATTTAGCTTATGCTTGTCGGGGCTGATCGAGCCGCCTGCGCTTTTGTTAGTACCAGCGATAGATGGATACGAGGAAGATTCCGAGCATGTCTTGGTAGATTTCGTTGAATTGAGAGAGGGGCAGAGGATTTATTCCTTTTCCTAACTCTATGGTAAACCCCGCTTGCTTGAATTCTTTAATGAACCAATCCTTGTAACCCGCGTAGCTATCTATATATCTGACAGATTCATATCCGCTTACTCTGTTAAAATCTTCTGAAAGCCTTGAAGCTTCCGGCGGCTCTAAACCCTCATAGCCCCAGTAGAATTCCTTCCCTTGAGTGTGGAGGGCAAGCAGCCGGTCGAACTTTTCCTGTCGAGCCAGTTTTGCCATAGCAACTGTTTCAGGTTCTGAAAGAGGCTTATATCCTGGGAAATCTCTCGGAGCTGGTGCTTTTTCTTCCTTTCTTTCTTTTTCCAGCTCCCATTTGGCAGGGAATTGGTTATTCAGGTCTACTCCTTTTATATTTGCTTTCCAACCTGTAAAGTCGGAACTTCCCCGATTGATTTCGATCAATTCTTTTCGTTTGTCTTTCGGCGGACCATTCAAGACGAGATCTACTCCATCCGGATTAACCATAGGTACAAACGATATTGTCACCACATCATATAAAGGGAGGGTTTGAATTCCTCTCATGAGATTTCCATTCGTTAATGATAATAAATAATCATTAATGAACGTCATTAAGATGGAAGTGGTAATCCATTCATTTGCATGAAAAGAAGCATCTATGTGAACCTTTTTCTTTCCAGTTCCAACTCTCATTTCAATGAGATCTTTTCCAAGGACACTTTCGCCGACCGAGTTTAATTTGATGAACGGATAGACCTCTTTTAATTTTTTCACATCTTCTTCAAATGTTTCGGAGCTATAGGCTTGTTTCCCATTGACTAGCGGATATACCACTCTTGATGGCAGAAAAATGCTTGACCCTATTTGTAAACGGTTAGGATTAACTCCTTCGTTCAGCAGGAGTAAGGAATCAACTCCAATATTCCACTGTTCGGCAAGCGTCCAGAAGGAATCTCCACTTTTAATTGTATGGCTTTTTTTTCTGAATCCAGGGAGTTCTATCTCTGTACCAATCTTCAATCCATTCGGATCAACTGAGGGGTTCGAATCAATGATTAATTGGATTGGAATATAAAACAGCTGGCTATAGTACCAAAAAGAATCGCCACTACGAACTTTCACTTTCATGAAGGAACCTCCCTATACATACGTCCTTACTTACATGTATGAATGGTTCTATAATTCATGACAAAAAAAAGCTTGCGAATCTCTTCGCAAGCTCTCTCTTACTTATTCATCATCTTCTTCGTTTTCACCATAAAAGCGAAGGAGGTCTCCATTAATGATCTTATCGGAGTATTCCAGCTCCTCATTTACACGCTCTTTGTATGGCTCACAGTATTTCATATCCGTTGTCTCTTCGGATTCCTTATTCCAGCACTTTTCACCTGCAAAAACATAGTCTTCAGTGATGAAGCGACCGTCACGCAGAATGGCCAGATCTTCATGCTGACTGGAGAATATATCAGAACCAAACTGGATATCTTCCTTCGTATCGATTCCTAAAAGATGCATAATCGTTGGTTTTAAGTCAATTTGACCGGAAACCTTGGAAATGGTCTTCCCTTCCTGTCCAGGAACATGAATGATTAAAGGAACCTCTTGAAGCTGTGTACTTACAACTGGTGTAACTTCTTTGCCAAGATATTGACTCATGGCCTTATTATGATTTTCGGAAATGCCGTAGTGATCTCCGTACATCACGATAACGGAGTTCTCATATAAACCTGATTCCTTTAAGTCTGTAATGAAGTTCTTTACAGCTTCATCCATGTAACGGACAGTTTGGAAATAACGATTGACCGTACCGTCATTGGATGTGTAAGGATCGATAAGCTTATCTTCTTCATCTAGAGTGAAGGGATAATGGTTCGTCAGTGTGATCATCTTCGTACTGAAAGGTTGAGGCATCTCTTTCATATGCTCAACTGATTGCTCAAAGAACGGAATATCCTTCATACCCCAGTTAACAGAATTCTCTTCCGTTACCTCATAGTCAGGTAAAGAATAGAAACGTTCGTATCCTAGGGAATCATACATAATGTCACGATTCCAGAAGCTTTTATTGTTAGCATGCATAGCGGTTGTATAGTATCCATTTTCACCAAGCTTTTCAGTCATGGATTCAAACTCATTTCCTGAATGAGTGAAGAATACTGCTCCCCTGTTCAATGGGTAAAGAGAGTTATCGAGTAAAAACTCTGAGTCTGACGTTTTCCCTTGCTGAGTTTGATGGTAGAAATTATCGAAGTAATAGCTTTCTCCAATAAAGTCATTCAGAAAAGGTGTAATTTCCTGACCGTTCATTTCGCTGTTAATGACAAAATTCTGTAGTGATTCAAGTGATACCATGATCAAGTTCTTATCCTTTGCTACACCAAACATTTCTTTATCAGGTTCGATGTAACTTGCGCGAACATAATTATCAATATCCGCTAATTCACTGCCGTCTGCCATTGCTCGTTGAGCGGAAGACTTTGATTGTAAGAAAATATCATACACATGGTAATTATACGTTCCAATATTCTTTACTAACATTTCACGATCAAACGTTCTTGTCAGAAGTTGTGGTCGTTCCGATTCTGCCAAGCCAAGGTTAAAGAAAACAAGGGCCGTGGCAACCAGGAAATACGCTCGTCGATTGGCTCTGCTATAGTTTTGCAGAGAGAACCATGTTGGCTTTAACTTGATGATAAGAATTAACACAATGACATCTGTAAAATAGAATAAATCCTTCCAGCTCATAATTGCGCTCGCACTTGTACCTAAATCAGAGAAATTGCTTGTTTGAAACAGGACTGGGAGTGTCAAGAAGTCATCAAAGAAGCGATAGAAAACAACATTTCCATATAGGATAAACGAAAGGACGAAGCTTGCAGCGATAATATAGCGGGTGCGAGACTTATCCTTCTTAAGAAGCAATCCTACTCCGAAGATAAAAAGTAAGAAACTTAGTGGATTGATGAAGAGTATAAGTTCTTGGAGTGTATTTTCTATCTTTATATCAAAACTAGTTTTATAGACAATGTACGTTTTAACCCAAAGGAGCAATGCAGCGATGATAATAAGAGAAGCCTTTGGTGTTTTTTTCAATTTCATTTAATCAACCTCCTTGCTACAAACGGTTCATGCGTATGTAACAAATTCATGTAATATTTGTAATGGTAAAATCAGGTAATACCAGACAGCAACCTTGACCTATCTTAATACTTTTTTTACAAAACGTCAAACTCCATTTCACATCAATCATGTATAATAATTATTTAAGTCTTATTCTCTTACCCATACTATTAGACGATTGAAACCGTTGAAAGTTTCAAAATAACTATATTTTTTCAAAACGGTTCCTTCGTCCCTATGTCAAAAAGACTAGTTTCAACCTTTTAGTAGAATCAAAGAAAAAAGAGCCCTCCCTTACAGGAAAGCTCTTTCTAAGAAATAATTATGCAACTTATCTCATCAGATCTTATTCTTAACTAGCCAGGCTGCACCAATCACACCGGCGTCATTTCCAAGTGTAGCAATACTCAAGTTTGTTGAAGTACGGACGGTAGGGAATGAAAATTGCTTGAAATATTTCACGACCGGGGTTAATAAGATCTCACCCGCTTTAGATACTCCTCCACCAATGACGATCTTTTCAGGATTCAGTCCATTTCCTAAATTTGCTAGGGACAACCCTAAATAGAAGGATAATTGATCAATGACTTCAAGGGCAAGTTCATCATGTTCTCTTGCTGCATCAAAAATATCCTTTGCACTGACTGTTCCATGGGCCTCTCTTATTCCTCGCAGAACAGACATTTTCGTTGTCGCATCCAGTTTTTCATTTGCGAGACGAACGACTCCAGTCGCAGAAGCAACCGTTTCCAAACAACCTGTCTTCCCACAGTTACACTGGTATCCACCTTCAGGAACAACGGTAATATGTCCAATTTCACCACCTGCACCTTTCACACCGTGCACGATATCTCCATTTGTTATGACTCCCCCGCCAACACCTGTTCCAAGTGTCACACAGACAATATCCTTTGCACCGTCTCCTGCACCTTTCCACATTTCACCCAGTGCCGCGCAGTTTGCGTCATTGTCAATAACGGCTGATAAACCTGTTTCCATTTCAAGTAAATCTTTTAATGGCGTATTTTTGTCCCAGCCTAAATTAACGGCTTCGTAAATAATCCCTTTCGCCATATCCACAGGTCCCGGCGCACCCATTCCGATGCCGACCAGTTTATCTTTTGATTGATCTAGGTCTTCAAGCTTCTTATCAATCGCTTTTGCAATATCTACAATAATATTTTTACCATTCTCTGATTTATCAGTAGGGATTTCCCATTTATGTAAGAGCTCACCGTACTTATTCAAGAACGCGATTTTTGTCGTCGTTCCTCCTAAATCTACACCAACCAACCATTTTTCTGTCATCTTTATCACCTGTCCTGTTTTTCTTTTTCAATTTCTATTTCATGTCGCAACAAAAACAAAGCTGTTTGAAAATCCCGCGTGTCGATCAGCTGGGATTGATAAAGTTCTATTAGTTCGCCTTCCATTAATTGCAGGTCAGAAAGACGATGCCCAACGTAGATAATGGTTCCATAACTTTTTAATAACTGCTGGATATCATAAATCGTTTTCATATCATACACCCTGCTTTCCATCATTCACATTAAAGTATAAGTGAAAACCACTATCTTCTCAATATGCAGCTACCAAATATACATTATAGGTTCTTTCACGAAGATTGTTTTATAAGAAGTCTCTTTTCGTAAAGGCTGTTGCTGTCTTAGAGAAGAGAGTAATAGTTGATTTCCGCTACAGGATGCTCGCTTTCCGCGGGGCTGGCGGTGAGCCTCCTTCCACTCCAATCAACTTTTTAAGTATGTATCCTTAAAAAATCCAGTAAATACAAGAACTTTAGCAAACAACTTGAAATGGTTAAAGGAAAATACCCCAATTGAGGAAGAACTTTTTAATTAGTTGGTTAATGACAACTCCCCTCACCATCGTAAATAGATTTTTCGTTATAGCGTTTAATAGTGACGATAACAAAAATAGTGAGTCAGAATGCAGTACAGCGTGATTGTAGCGGATGGCACTTGACCCCTGCGGGAAATAGAGGAAAGGTCGAGACCCCACAGACTGAACGTCGAGGAGGCTCGACTTCCTCCCCGGAGAATCTTGTGCCTGGAGCGGAAAGGAACGGTCAACATTTTGTTCGAAAATCACTAATCGAGGAAACAAATTATGAAAAGAGCCTTTCTGTAAACAAAAAAGATCTCCTTAATGGAATAACCAATAAGAAAATCTCTTCAACTTATATTAACGATCTGGATCTTTCGGGTGTAAGAATCGTGGCCGTCTGTTTTTTAAGGGCATAGGCGAACGCAGGAAGACGTCGCGGAATGCTCTCAGGTTAAACGGAATGAATGGCCACATATATGGAATATCAAAGGAGTTCATTCTTGAGAGCATAATAATCCATAGCAGTATACCCACAACAAAACCGTACACTCCAAATAATGCAGTACAGATCAATAAGAAGATCCTGACCAACCGGTTGGCTAAGCTCATCTCATAGCTTGGCGTTGCAAAGGTACCGATTGCTGCAATGGCGAGGTAAAGAATGACTTCGTTAATTAAGAGACCCACTTCCACCGCCACTTGACCAATCATTAACGCAGCAACGAGACCAAGAGCCGTAGCTAACGAAGAAGGGGTATGAATGGCAGCCATCCTTAGAATATCGATTCCGACTTCAATGATTAAAAATTGAAGGAATAATGGTACTTCCCCTACATCATTTGGCCCCACATAACTCAATGCTTCCGGCAATAGCTCGGGATGAATGGCAAATAAATAATAAAACGGCAGTAAGAAAATCGAACACCACACAGCGATAAATCTGACGAAGCGCAAGTAGGCTCCAACTGAGGGCTTGTTCCTATATTCCTCTGCATGCTGGAGGTGATGCCAAAAAGTTGTCGGCGTAATCAAGACACTCGGTGAGCCGTCCACCATAATAATGACGTGTCCTTCATATAAGTGTGCTGCAGCTGTATCCGGCCTTTCCGTATAACGGACCATGGGATATGGATTCCAGTGGCGCCCGGCAATAAACTCTTCCAGTGTCTTCTCTCCCATGGGAAGACCATCTGTGTCGATCTTAGATAGGGCATCTTTGATTTTATGGACCAAATTTGGATCGGCAATGTCTTCTATATAGCTGACGACTATATCCGTTTTGGATCTTCTCCCGATTTGCATATATTCCATTCGAAGCGAAGGATCGCGAACTCTCCTTCTTGTCAAAGCTGTATTAAACACTATCGTCTCGACATACCCGTCCCTTGAACCTCTCACCACCCGTTCGATATCGGGTTCCTGAGGTCCTCTGACTGGATACGTTCTTGCATCGATCATAATGACCTTGTCAATACCATCCACCACAAGGGCTGTGGGACCTGCCAATACTAAATCAATCACTTGGTTCAGATCATCCACTTGCTCGATCTCTATGTAAGGAATGTACGTCTTTAATAATTTTTCTAACGTATCTTCTTCTAATTGTTCAGGACTAAGTCCTGACAAAAGCTTCATCAGATAATGCATAATATCATCTTTAACAAAGCCATCCACTAAAAACATCGCCATTTTTCTCTCAGCATACTCCAAATCCAATTGAATGACATCAAAGCTTTTGTCTACTGCTAAGGTATCCCTTAGATAATTGGTGTTTTCTTCAATCTGAGTAGAGACAGGCTTTTTCTTTTGATTTGTCATTAGCCTTCACTCCCAATAACTTTACATGAATTTCCATCTTTACCATCCTAGACAAAGCAGCTAGAAAACATACATCCTATCATATTGATATCATGAGCTTCATACTATTTACTAAATGGACATACTACTGGAGTGAACGAAATGAAACAACGACTAAAAGAAGCCATGCCCTTTCTTGTCATCATGTGCATTGTTGCTCTTGGGATTCAATTTGTTTACAGGCCCCAAACGGAGGAAAGCATTATTTTTTTCCCGATAAATGAACATGTTTCCTATGAATCTGCCACTACAATTCTGATGCTTCAACCCGAGAAGAAAAATGAGCATTATGAGGTAAACTGGAAGGTATCTTCAAAGCTTGATACACCTGCCTATTTACGTCAGGATGTCGGCTTTTTATTTATGAACGGGAGACTAAAAGGGCTCATGAACGAATGGGAACAGGACACCGATCAAATTGTTGAGGAGTCAACCATAAAGGGAAAAGAAAGCAGCCTCCTTCAAGCTGTGTCTTTCCATTATTCTGAAATTCATGAAACGGAAACAGATTTTACGAGTGCCCAGAAAATGTCTGAAGATACATTGTATGTAATTGATTCAAATTTCAGCCCTTTAAACGCCTTCCGACAACCAGGTACAGATGCAGAAAAAGAATGGAAGAACATACTGGACAAAGTGACCTCTCAACAACTTGACTATCTTTGGGAAAAGGCAATTGCATCCATGCAAATCCCTATGGAAGACTATACATCCTTTCCGTTAACTCAACTCCCTAAATTAGAAAATCAACCTTTGGAAGGATTCACCGAGCAAGAATGGGAACGTGTAATAGGAAACCTATGGGAAGGACTTTACAAAAATTATTATTTAGGAATTAAAAAAGAGGATGGCTCTGTCATTGAGTCAATAGACAGTGCCATCCCACTTATATTAGTGAAAGAAGATCGAAAGGAAGTTCTCGTGTTACTGATTGATAAAAACGGAGAAGCTTCTCTACTTAAACAACAGATATCCTTTTAAGTGTTCCCCTGCAACTCTTTATAAAGTTTTTCATAATTTTCATCCTGCCTATTTAATTCATAGGCTTTTTTTGCATGAACAATAGCTTCCTTTCTGTCACCTGAGTCGATCAGGATTAACGCAAGATTGTAGTGAGCTTCATGAAACTCACCATTTTCTTCGATCGCCGCTCTCAAATGATCTTTTGCTTGTGTTAATTTGTTCATCTTGATTTCAGCGTATGATAAGTAGAAGTATGTCTGTGCATTTGGCGAGCCTTCTTCAACCACCGGGAGAAGAATATTTTCCGCTTCCTCCCACTGTTGATTGGAAATCTTTTCTTGAGCCACGCCATTCACAGTATTAACATCCCATGAGGTTGGATCTGCACCAATACCCCTCGAAACAAAAACTCCAACAAGCAGGATACTTCCCACCAGAAAAAGCAATTGACGCAGTGGGCGATTACTATTCGGCAAGCTGACAATTCCCGCTGCGAGAAAACCTCCCACCAATCCTCCGATATGGCCAGCATTATCAATTCCCGGGATGGTAAACCCCAGGACTAAATTCAACAGGATCACCGCTATGATATTGGTACCGATCGTTCTAAAGAAAATCTTCGGATATAATACGCCGAAATACAGCAGTGCACCGAAACAGCCGAAGATTGCGCCACTGGCTCCTGCAGAGAGATTGGAAGTGAAAAAGAAGCTGGCCAGAGATCCCGTGATTCCCGATATCATATAAATGAAGATGAATCTGAGACGTCCGAACATTTTCTCCACTGCCATTCCCAGATAAAATAGGGCAAGTGTGTTCATAAGTAAATGAAGTATTCCTATATGCAGAAAGATCGGGGTTACAAGGCGCCACCACTCTCCTTCAATCATGAGGGGGTTGTACTTAGCACCGAACTCAATCAATGTTTGTGGGTCCTTACTTCCACCATTAAGTTCAAGAATTAAGAACATGATCAATTGGAGTGCAATGAATAAATAGGTAAAGAGCGGCTTTCCTCTTTCAAACAGCTGCCTTTCCTTCTGTAGCTGTTTAGAAGAAGAAGTCATGGTCATGCTTTTAATCCACTCTACATTGGCATCCAATACTTCAGGGGGGAGCTCCCATTCCCCTTCATTGAAAAAAGGGTCATTCCTGAGGGTTTTTATACTTTGATCACCATGAAGAAGAAGTGGCTGAACGAATGTCTTTTGATTGTTCAGGGGTTCCTGGAATAAATCCGGATCTGCATCTACAGGCGGATAAGTGGAGACATAGATATTCTTCATTTGAAGATGCCTTTTCCCAAGGGATTTTCTGATATTCTCCCCTTTCACCGAGGTCAATTCCATATCCCGCTTGACCCAGTTTCCCCAATCGAGATCTTTCCGTACCATTCGAATGACGTTCGCTTCTTTCTTACCGGTGTTCTCAAGCCATATTTCATCCTGATTGGGTGAGAGATTAAGAATTCTATAGTGTTTATTCTCAACCAAATGGTAAGCTATCTTCCAAAACAAATAATGATAACGTAAATCCACATCATCCACTACTTTCTTTTTGGCTCTTTTCTTAAATATTGTTGTTTATAACATATGGTCTGCTTGGGCTCTGTCAATTAGTTTATGCTGGATGGTGAGGGGAACTGCTCCGCTTGCAGCTAGCGTTCGGCCGAGCCTCCTCAGCTTAGCCGAACGGGGTCTCGGCACGACCAAAATCCGCCGAAGTCTGCGCAGTTCCCCTCACCATCTTTAAGAGAAAGTTCGTGACAGAGCTTTAAGGTGTGCAAAAAAGACAATGTAACTAGAAACCAGAAATCTTATCCTTAATAAGAAATCAATTTCTACTTACCTTAATAGAGGTTGTTTGATAAAAGATTTTGTTTTTTATTACTTTCTTAAAAGAAACATGCTCCGAAAGTTGATCCTCGCTGCAGGATGCTCGACTCCTGCGGGAATGGCTGGACAGGTGAGACCCCGGAGGCTTTCCGAGGAGGCTCACCGCCAGCCCCGCGGAAAGCGAGCATCCTGGAGCGGAAATCAACTACTACTTTCTCCTTTAAGCTTGCCACAAACTTTTCTCTATTTAAGAAATCCTATTCTCCCCCTACTATACCGAACCTTTTCTTAAACTGTAAAACAAAAAGACTGTAAGAGAGATTTTCCCCCTTACAGTCTTTTTGACTGTTATCCTCTGAATGCACCTTGAATGAATTTAGAGCGGATACCAGGTATCCCCATCGCTGCTTTCACAGCAAATTTTCTAATGAGAAAGTTCCCTAGAAGTACATTTAACAGTCGATATCGATTCGGAATCAGAAAAAGAACCAAACCGCCCAGCACTAACCATTTTGTCCATCCGTTCATAATGATCCCTCCTGCTAGTAGTTTGGATCATTATAGAGAAGCTTATCCCACTAAATTACACGGAAACGATACTTTCTTTCGTTACCGTCAATAGAAAATGAGCATAAGCACTCCTGCAAATAGACACGAAAGCGCATTCACTGTCTCGTTGTTCATGAGTGGGAGCCCTTTCGTCCTTTCTGTGTGATGGTCACAATGAACGGATGACTCTGTTCGAAGATCGCAGACCGTACACCGGTACTCAAGCTGTATGAACGCGCCCAGTACTGTATCCAGAATGTTTCCTAAAAATCCGGAAAGGAGAAGGAGTAACAAGAGAGATACATCCATGACATTCAACAAAATCAATGATGCTAGTGAGATAAGGGCAGCTCCAAAGAAAGCCGCTACCGTACCGAGGACGGAAACAGCACCAGATGTGCCTTTGGGAACTCTCCTGAACGTTCTTATGGAAAACGGCATTTTATGACTGAGAGGACCGATTTCAGAGGCCCATGTATCAGCGTTTGCCCCCGCGATTGACGCAATGAAGGCCAGTGTCCAGACTTCGTTTCCCGTCACACTGAAGAATATGGCAAAGAGGGCAGCTGGACCTCCATTCGCCAGCACTTGCTGCCAGTCCCTTATGGACGTCTTCGCTAAGCGCTCCTCAATTCCTATCTTGCTTTTCTTAAAAAGGCGTGACCATATACTCGATGACAGGAAGAATACGCCTAATATAAACAGTCCCTCAAACCCATATGACCATCCAATAGCCATGCCTACCATTATGGCCATTACAGCGCCTGAGAGACTTAAATTACTGGTTTTCCATCCTGCTATGGCGATAGAGAAAATAATAAGGAGAAGAAAGAAATACTCATTAATCACAATCGATTCGTCCCTTTTCCGTCAAGATCGTTCCTACGGGTATGTCGAAAGATTCGATTGGCAATGTATCGACCATTTGCTCCATAAAGGCAAGGGACATCGTCAGACCCGAATAGCTTGAGAGTAACCTGTCATAATATCCGCCGCCAAACCCCAGACGATAGCCCTTTTCTGTATAAGCTAAACCTGGAACGATCATCAATTCAATAGCATCATTATGTACAACGGTCGACTTGTCGGGATCCGGTTCATACAAATCAAAATAGGATTGTTCGAGCTGATGGAAATCATGAAGCTCAAAGAAGACCAATTCACGGTTTTTCGGAAAACATTTCGGGACTACTACCGTTTTCCCTTCCTCCCATCCCCGTTTGATTATATTCCACGTATTGACTTCCGGAGGCTTTGAAATGGTCACCGCAACGGTGTTGCACTTCTTCCACTCAGGAGATTCAAAGAGTAATTGTTCTATTCTAAAACACTTTTGTTGAAATGCTATATGATCGATTAATCTTAATGATTGAAGCTGAAGATTCCGTAGTTCTTTTTTAGACATAATATCCCTCCATACTACTATTCAGATATTATTTTAATGGATTCTCTATGTAAATGCGATGTTGTAACAGTTATGAGCATAAAAAAAAGCAGCGGATAAAATCCGGCTGCTTATTTCGTTTCGCGGTGAAGAGTCACACGCTTTAATTTCGGGCAATATTTTTTTAGCTCAAGACGGTCTGGGTTGTTACGCTTGTTCTTGGTTGTAATATAGTTACGCTCACCAGTTTCTGTGCAAGCCAAAGTAATGTTTACACGCATTATTATTTCCCTCCAAACATATACATCTTCTACTATTCATACGACTTTTCTATAATATCACTTTTCTTTCGGAAATGCTAGTCCGTTTTTTATTCTATCGCTTAAATTTGAAACCTCTTCTTCTAATGCTCCTTCAATGGCATACACTTTGCCTTGTTTCACTTCAAAAGGCTTGAATGAGAAGTCTAACATATAAACCATCATATTAAGGCCATTGGTGATCGGATAGTAGTAAAGGCTTCCGTTACTCAGGGACTTCTTCCATAATTGTAAGCCTTTCAAGTTAAGGGGATAGATGGATTTCTTAACAGAGCCCGCGCAGGAAACGATGTTCGTGATGGCAACAAGTTTACCACTATAATTCCAGAACGTATCCTTGGATAGTGATAATACTCCAACTCCATCTTCTTTACAGGCGAGCCATTCAATAAGAAAGAAAACCTTAAGATGCCTGCTTTCCTTTGTGGTATTTACCATTTCAAAGGCCAAGGACTCCCCCCACCCTTCAATATGTTCGTGAATTTTCACAGTTATGCCGGTAAGAGAGGTTAGTTTCTCTGAGTAAAGGGGTACATATTCATTATTCCTGTTCCAGGCTATTCCTTGGATATGGAATTTTCCATTCGGATTCTCCTTCATTAGCCTCTACACCTTTTGCCAGATTTTTATTTTCTTTCCATAATATCTGGCAAGCTCCCTTGCCAGATTTCGTCTGTCAGCTTTGGAATAAATGATGAATCCTCTTTTTGGGTCACTGATGATTTTCGTTCGGCCACCATCTCTATGGTCAAAAACGATTTCTTTCTGACTGGAGGAAGACGGAACGGTTTCCAGTAATTTAGCAAGGACGATGGGTTTCTTGCCATTTGGACACGCTACTTGAAGTCTGGTGATGAAAGGTTCAATAAAGTCTTTAGAGTGGTGGAAGCCTTTTTTTAAGGAGGGGGGAGAATATTGCCCCCTCATGAGGTCATCACGTGCGCATTTATATTCTTCCGGGTTTCCAATATCTCTCCAATAAGCACTTGTTTTAAAAACATATACTTCCTCATTGTTTGTAAGAAGCTGAGGAATGAAATCCTGACCGAAATCCCTCGCTCCTAAATGAGCATAGCGATCAAGCAGTAGTGGATCTAACATATATACCCCGGTGTTCACCTCATTTCCTACCCACTCTTCCGGCTTTTCAGTAAAATTAACCAATTTACGATTTTCGTCTGTATGACAAATCCCATATTCTTTTGGATTCTCTACTTCTTTTGAGACAACGGTCATTACCGCTCTTTTCTCGTAATGGAATTCAATGACTTTATCTATTGGAATATTCGTGAATGCATCACCACTTAACACCAGGAACGGTTCACGAAGTCTGTGCCTGGCGAGGAAGACCCCTCCTGCTGTTCCAAGGGGGGATTTTTCCTCCAGGTAAGTAATGTTTACATTGAATCGTTTCCCATCACCAAAATAGTCTTTAATCGTTTCACTTTTGTAACAGGTCGTGATGAGAATATCTTTAATTCCATATGACCTGAGGAGGTTGATGCTGTATTCCAGAATTGGCTTATTCAAAATCGGAACCATCGGCTTTGCAATCGACATTGTATAGGGTCTTAATCGCTTGCCTTCTCCACCTGCCAATATCACGGCCTTCATCTTTTTATGCCTTCTACTATTGATTGAAGAAGCACATCATCGTATACGTGGATGGTTTGTTCAGCGATCCGATCCCAACTAAACATGGATTGAGCCATTTTGAAACCAAGATTCCCTAATTGCTCCGATTTTGAAGGATTTTCAATTAATGAGACCAATTGTCCATAAAGGCTTTGTTCATGATTGGGCTCGAATAATAAGCCGGTTTGTTCATGTTTCACGATTGATTTTAGTCCTCCTGTATTAGACGCAACCACTCCTTTACGGAAAGCCATCGCCTCCAGGGCAACAATGCCGAATGGCTCATAAAGGCTTGGGAAAATAACCGCTAAACAATTTTTCAAATAGTCATTCCGATCCCTATCGGAAATGTATCCGATGAAGGACACACAATCACTCAGGTCTTCATGGGCTACCATTTGACGATAATGCTCTAACATCGGCCCTTTTCCTGCTATGATAAATGAGATGTTGAATCCTTCTATCTTTAACTGTGAGGCTACCCTTATAATCGTGTCGAACCCTTTCTCATGAACCATGCGCCCGATTGAAAAGAAATACGGGGTGGATGGCCGTTCTATGCTATAAGGAGAAGATTTATCGAGCTTCTCTAATTCCACGCCATTTGGTATCACAGCGACTGGTGCTTCGATAGTAAATAAGCTCTTGATTTCGTCTTTCATATGCTCACTGCATACAATAAGGTGGTCAGATGCACTAATGAGAAGCTGTTCTTCCCGGTGAATCTTGTGTTGTAAATCGGTATATATTCCTTGATTGCGTCCATGCTCAGTAGCATGAATGGTTGTGATGAGAGGAATTGAATAGTACTCTTTCAGCTTCATCGCTGAAGTGGACACAATCCAATCATGGGCATGAATATGAGTGATTCTTTCATCTCTAATCAGATCATGAGCGTAATGAATGAACGCCTGATTTAAATCAAATACCCATTTAAAGAAGTCTTCTTCATATGGATGCAGGGGATGCACACGGTGAATCGTCACACCTTCCATTCTTTCAATAGCCAGTGCATCATTGGCTTTCGTTGTAAGTACATGCACCTGTTTCCCTTTTTTCACAAGATTATTTGCCAGATCATACACATGCCTCGAGAGTCCCCCCACGATATTCGGCGGGTATTCCCATGAGAGGATCAGAACGGAATCCTGTTTCATTGCTTTTTCTTCTACATTGCTTGCGAAAAGCTTTTCAAGGATTTCATCAGATGGAAATGGTACGACCCTATTACGATGAAGGAATAAATGTTCATCAACCTTACCTTCCGTTACCATATCTAGTAAGCTGTCAAAATGAATAGTCGTCAAGCCAGTCTCGATATTCGTCCCTTCCAGGCTCGCGATCCATTCCCTCATTAGTTGATGTGCGACCTCTGTCTGTCCTGCAGATGAATAGAGATCGTCAAGTTTCTCTTCCATACGATGAACGATTCGAATATTCTTCATGGCAGCGTCAGAAAGAATAGGGGTTTGCTTCTCCATCCCAAGATATCCGAAACCTACTCTGGAAAGAGCAGTAGAAGATTCCATCTTCTCCTCTAATGAGTGCATGAACTCCCCTTTTATCCATTCATCGTAGCTTGAATGATCCTCGATGAAAACAACGGAGAGTGAATGAACGTTCTCTTCTGATACTCCGATCCTTCCTTCTGAAACAGGTATTAACTTTAACCCCCTAGGTGTTCTAATGACACCGCTATCCTTCTCTTTTTCACTATGTTCATACGAGTAGTAGGAAATAAATGTGAATTCGATTCCTTGTTTGGTAAGGTATAAGTCAATTCCAGGAACATACGCTGCCCGCGGTAACCAAAACGACTTAGGAATCATTTGGAAATACTGCTTATACAATAATGTACTCATACGCACTTGAGATTCAATCGCCCTCGGTGTTCTGTAATGTGTCAGTGGAAATGAGCTTACAGTCGTAGGAATCACGGTAGCTTTACCTTCTACCACCAGACTCTTATAGGCTTGTACGAAATTCATGTCATAGGTCGACCACTGTGAATAGACCAGCTGCCATTTACTCTTTTCATGCGGCTCTGCTTGCAGAAGGTTGGATTGAATGATCGAGTGAGCTTTCTCCTTAAACTCTTCACTCATAAAAAGTGAGAAGAGGGTAGGGTTCATCACGACTGGTATAGAGGATGCTCCGTTACGCTGCAGAAGATCTAACAATGCACTATTTTCTAGAAGGATAGAAGTGAGTAAATCTTCCCGTTCGTTCCATTGTGAAAAAGCCAGTTCGTTAAATTGTGGATATATCATCACTGCCGAAAGTCCTTTCATGCCTTTTCCTCCTGATTCATAACATAATACGAATAGGTGCTCACATGCTCCACCCATTTCGGTTCTTTAATTAATCCTTGCTCATATTCAAATAACTCTTTCATACTGTGATACTCCTGCTGATGGGACGTTCTTGGGGTGTGGAGTACATTGGAACGGGTGAATGCAACAAAGTCACCGGACGGTAAACGTAATCCAATTTCCATACAATAGCTTCTGTTTTCCTTTAGGCCATTTACAAACCAATCACTCTCCGTATGGGGAACATATGAATCGGAGTATGCGTGATGATTATGTCCGTTAAAGGAAATCGATGTAATATCATATAAACGCAGGACAAATGGTTGAGGGTCAGCATTCATTTTAAAATGGCTCTTCACATGGCGAATCCATTCTTGAGTAATGTTCCAATAGCAATAGATTCTCGATGACGTAGAGAACATGATCGATAATTCAGTGGCTCGCGGGTTTTTCGCATGAAGCTTAGGCATCTTTCTTCCAAAGGAAGCTCTACCTACCCGTTTTTTGGGTATTTCCTGCTCAATCACTTCTACAGGCGCACTCTCATTTACAGTAGTGTTTCCCTGAGCTTTCTGATACTTCACCCATTGATATTGAACTTTCCCAACGGTGGTATTCAGCTCTTTGGCAATTTTCCTGAATGACACTCCTTGTTCTTTTAACCGAATGATTTCTGTGATCAAAACAATTCCTCCTAAAGAGTAACCAAATATTATATAAATTCAATCTAAAAATTATGACAATTATCTATAATTTCATCGTAACACCCTATTCAAAAACCTACAATAAACGCATTTTGTCGTATCTTGTTATACGTGGAGATAGTGGGGTTTATCATGCATTTTTTTTGCAAATCATTATGCTGAAATGATATTAAAGCGATTACATTATCGGAACGACAAGATTCTTTCATAATTGCCCAGTGACATTCGACAAAATATTGGTTCTTTCCACAAATTTATCCTTCCACCTTATAGAGATAAGCCATTATCTATGCTATAACTAAAAGAGAATAATACTGCATGGGGTGATATAGTGGATTTACTATTCATTGGATTAGTAAGCTTCTCTATCCTATTACTAGTCATTTCGTTTTTCCAACGGGATCGGTATCGTGATATTGAAAAAGACATAGAAGAATTGTCAATGAATGTTCTTCAAGAGCATTATCAATTAAAGAAGAGAATACGGGTACTGGAAGAAGAGTTGATGGTGAATGGCGATGCTCCTATACAAAGAACAGCACCTGTAAGGAAACCCATTCATGAGGTTGTGAAAAATCAAGTCATTGCACTGTATCAACAAGGGATACCTGTCGAACAAATCGCAAAGCAATCTGCACTTTCTAAATCTGAAGTTCAGCAACTTATTTCGAAGCTATAAAGAGTGGGTCATGAATTAACATTAAATTCATTGACTAAATGATACTCAATAGAATGCACAGAAAAAGCTGTCCTTGTGCGGGACAGCTTTTTTCTGGTAGTGTCTATTCATTCAAGTCGTAACGACGACCTTTCACTAAATAGAATACACCTTCTGCAATGTTTGTTGAATGATCCGCAGCTCTTTCAAGATAACGGCAGATGAATGAGAGCTGAGTGATCTGAGCCGTAAATTCAGGCTTTTCTTTATTGAGAGTCAGAAGCTCTACAATCGTTTCACCATATAAGTCATCCACCTTATCATCCATATCAGCGATTCTCTTTGCTTTCGCCACATCTTCTTCGACAAATGACTCTAATGTAAGCTGAATCATTTCGGATGTGATGGCATGCATTTCTTTAATATGATGAATCGGTTTAATCAGAGGTTCATTACCAATACGGATCGTTGATTTCGCTACGTTCACAGCGAAATCTGCGATTCTTTCCAAGTCTGACGCAATTTTGATGGCAACGATGATTCTTCTTAAATCAGTTGCCACTGGTTGTTGCTTAGCTATAGTCAGAATGGCTAAATCATTGATCTCCTCTTCCAGATCATCCGCTTTTTGGTCGCCTTCGATAATAGCAAGCGCCGTATCAACATCCTTCTCTTCTAACGCCACAATACTTCTCTCAAGTGCAATCTTTGCAATATTGCCCAAATCCATTAGTTTGGTTTGTAACTCTTTCAAATTCGCATCAAATTGTCCTCTTACTGCCATGATTATACCCCTTCCTCTTTCAACACTTAAGCTTCTCAATAGTAGGAATTAAACACCCGGTGATATTTATCCTTCTTCTAATGTGAATTAACCGAAACGGCCTGAGATATAGTCTTCTGTTCGCTTATCAGATGGAGTAGAGAAGATTTTATCTGTTTTGTCAAATTCAACTACTTCCCCGTTCAGGAAGAAGGCTGTGCGGTCAGAGATACGTGCAGCCTGTTGCATATTATGAGTTACAATAATAATACTGTATTCTGTTTTTAACTCTTGAACCAGTTCTTCAATCTTTAATGTAGAAATCGGATCCAGAGCAGATGTGGGTTCATCCATCAAAATGACGTCCGGCTCAATAGCAAGACATCTTGCTATACAGATACGCTGCTGTTGTCCACCCGATAGACCATATGCATTTTGATTCAGGCGATCTTTCACTTCATCCCAAATCGCTGCTCCCCTTAAGCTTTTTTCAACAATTTCATCCAGCATTTTTTTGTTTTTAATTCCGTGGATCCGAGGACCGTATGCAATGTTGTCATAAATCGACTTAGGGAAAGGATTAGGTTTTTGGAAGACCATCCCCACCTTTGTTCTTAATTCCTCGACACGATAATTACGATCAAAGATATTACGCTCACGATAAAAGATATCCCCTGATGTTTTTACGCTTGGAATCAGCTCGATCATACGATTTAATGTTTTAATATAAGTGGATTTCCCACAGCCTGACGGACCGATGATAGCCGTCACTTCATTTTCCATAATATCTAAATCAATATTTTTCAACGCATGATTTGTACCGTACCATAAGTTAAGTTGCTTTGTCTGATACACAGGCTCTTTTTTCACTGAACTATTGATCATACCTTTATTATTGTTGTTCACCATTGTTGTTTCCATATTTGAAAGCCTCCTTCATCCATTAGAAAACCAATTAAAAAGCGATATTAATATCTTTTTTGAAACTTATTACGGATCAGCACTGCAATCGAGTTCATGAGTAACAGTAAGCCTAACAGGATGATAATACCTGCAGCTGCCACATCATGGAAATCTGCCTGTGGTCGTTTTGTCCAATCGTAAATTTGCATTGGAAGTGCTGTAAATGTATCCAAGATGGAACCTGGTGTAAATAGTAATATCGTTGGTACACCGATAACGACTAGTGGGGCTGTTTCTCCGATTGCACGGGAAAAAGCTAAAATGCTCCCTGTCAATATCCCGGGTATTGCGGCTGGTAATACGACTCTGGTAATTGTCTGCCACTTTGTAGCACCCATACCATACGATGCATCCCTCAACTCTCTTGGTACAGAACGAATCGCTTCCTGTGCTGCCACAATAATAACAGGCAGAATGAGCAAACTCATCGTCAAACCGGCGGCCAGTACACTTTGCCCAAGGGCAAAAGCCCGGGCAAAGATTGTTAAACCTAAAAGACCAAATACAACGGAAGGAACACCTGCAAGATTTGAAATATTTACTTTAATGAATTTATTGATTTTGTTTTGTTTAGCATATTCTTCTAAATAAATGGCCGTCCCCACTGCTAATATGAACGAAACGATAACAACGACGAACATTAGCCAGATCGTTCCCATAAAGGCGGCATAAATTCCTGCTTTTTCAGGGAACCTCGATCCCACATTTTGTAAAAATTGCAGATCCAAGTATCCAATTCCTTGAGTGAATACCCGATATAATAATACAGATAACACGACTAAGCCAAATAAAGTCGCAAGGAAGAATAGCCCTTTAAAGACGCTATTCACCATAAGCCTGGAAGACATTTTTTTTAAGACATTTTCATGATTGATATACTTCATGATTAATACTCCTCTCTGAATCGCTTAGAGATGTATTGGGCAAGCAGGTTCATACCAAGCGTGAATAAGAATAATGTGAAACCTACTGCATAAATACTGTAGTAAATCGTCGTTCCATACCCTGCATCCCCTGTACTTACCTGAACGATGTACGCTGTCATCGTCTGGATGGAATCAGTAACATTCCAAGAAAGGTTTGGAGAAGCTCCTGCAGCAACCGTTACAATCATGGTTTCTCCAATTGCACGGGAGATGGCAAGAACAATCGATGCAACAATGCCTGATACAGCTGCAGGTAAAACAACCTTAAGCGCAACTTCTAATTTAGTAGCCCCTAATGCCTGTGCACCTTCACGTATGGAATTCGGAACAGACGACATCGCGTCTTCAGATAGAGAAGCAATCATGGGAATAATCATGATCCCGACTACAATTCCAGGACTTAATGCATTAAATATACTTAATCCAGGAATAAATGACTTTAATAAAGGTGTAACAAATGTTAGAGCAAAGAACCCAAATACAATCGTTGGAATCCCGGCTAACACCTCTAATATCGGTTTGATGAATCTTCTTGAACGATCTGTGGCATACTCACTCAAATAAATGGCGGAAGCAAGTCCTATCGGAACTGCTACCACTACAGCTATTCCGGTAATCTTCAACGTTCCTGAGATTAAAGGAATGATTCCGTAGCTTGGATTCTGAACGGAAAAAGGAAACCATTCTGTTCCTGTTATGAATTCAAATACGGATACTCTTGAAAAGAACGTAAATGTTTCGAATATAAGAGTAAATACGATACCTATGGTTGTTAATACTGAAACCCCGGCTATTGCAAATAAGATCCATGGTATAGACTTTTCAATAGAACGATTCAAGCCTTTACCACTTTTCTGTGAAATCATCTCAGCAACAGAGTATGATGATCCTTTTGATTTTGTAGCCATATAATGCAAACCCCTTTCATCCACATGACAAGATGAGAAGCAAGTAATCGCTTCTCATCTGTTCATTTTGACTTTAGCAACGATTCAAACTTATTTAAGACCTTCTAATTTTTCAGTAGCTTCTTTGATTTTATCTTCAGGAAGACTTACATAGCCTACTGCTTCTGCCATTTCAGCAGAGTTATCAAGAGTGAATTTCATGAAATCATATACAGCTTCATTATCTTTAACAGAAGCGTTTTTAGCATATACGAACAATGGACGTGATAGTGGAGTGTATTCACCGCTCTCGATTGTTTCGTTATTCGGCTCAACTCCGCCGATTTTCACCGCTTTAAGTTCTTCTTTATTTGCAAGGTAATAAGCATAACCGAAGAATCCGATCGCGTTTTTATCACCCGTTACACCTTGTACAAGAACGTTATCATCTTCAGAAAGCTGAATGTTTTGTTTAACCATATCTTTTTCTTCTAAAATTACTTCGTTGAAATAATCATATGTTCCTGAGTCAGTACCAGGAGAATAGAATTTCACTTCTTCATCCGGCCATTCCGGGTTGATATCAGACCATTTTTTCGTCTTTCCATCTTCGACCCAAAGCTTTTGAAGATCTTCTACTGTCATGTCTTCTGCCCAGTCATTTTCTTTATTAACTACGATTGTAAGACCATCTTTTGCAACTTCGAATTCAGTGAAATCAATACCAGCTTCTTCCAACTTTTGCTTTTCTTCGTCTTTGATTGGACGGGAAGCGTTTGAAAGATCCGTTTCACCTGCGATGAACTTTTCAAATCCACCACCAGAACCGGAAACACCGATAGATACTTTTACATCAGGTTGTGTAGCTGCATATTCTTCGTTAACAGCTTCCATGATTGGAGCTACAGTTGATGAACCATCCATTTTTACATTTCCGGACAATTGTTCACCTGAACCATTTTCTGCTCCACCTTGAGCACCACATGCTCCTAATACAAGAGCTGATCCGATCATTGCTGACATTGCCAGATACTTAAAGCTTTTCATTCCTAAATTCCCCCTAAGAAACTTGGTTGTTTTGTCCTACGAGTAATAGATTAATAGATGAGTGTTAATGCGGTTTTAACCGTTTGTAAAGGTTTTGTAAATTCGACATTTTTCTTCATCTTCAGACCCTTTCAATAACCTGAAAAACCCCGTCAAACCCTCATTAAACATAGTATTAGACAAGGATTTGTAAATTATGTAGTTCCCAGATGAATATATCAAATATTTATTTCGACTTTATCTTGATTTTCGTTTTCATTATAGAAATGTTCTATTGATTTTTAGTAAAAAGACTTAAAAATCATAAAAAAAAGCTGATTCCCAGAAAGTTATTTCGTGGAAATCAGCTTACGTTTGCTTAGTTATTCTGTTCTCTTTCCTCTTGCATTTGTTCCTCTGCCTCTTCAGCGTTTTCTACCTTCTTGTTAACTGAAGTGGGATCTTTCTCATCTTCTGCTCGTTTCTTCTTTAGTTCAAAGTACTTATCCATCACTCGTTTAGAAATGTATTTATTGACGTAAGGATCGGCTACTCCGCTTGCTTGGATATGAGAAGCAGGAACCATTGTGGCATACGCCACTTCAGGGTTATCAAATGGGGCGTACCCGATAAGAGTCGTGTTGTAGTTCAGCTCTCCATCCACATACGTCTCAGCGGTACCCGACTTACCTGCCGCATTATACGGTGCATTCTTAAATTGATCATACGCCGTACCATCAGGGGAGTGGTACACCCTGTAGAAACCTTTTTGAACATGCTCGATTTGAGCTTGTGTCGCATCGATTCGATTCAGCACATTCGTCTCTTTTTCAAACAGGATTGGTCCCAGGCTTTCCTGATCATTTGTCGGCTCTCTAATTTCTTTCATGATATGTGGTTGCACACGATAACCATCATTGGCAATCGTAGAGATGTACTGAGCTAATTGCATCGTTGTATACGTATCGAACTGACCAATTACTAAATCAAGTAAGAAACCAGGAGTGGTGTCATTACCAGTCAGTCCAGAAGACTCACCAGGTAAGTCGATTCCAGTCGGCACACCTAATCCGAATTGTGCGTAATGGTTCCGAAAGATGTCAAAGGCTTCCGGATTATTCACAATCGGCTCATTCGGTACATACTGACCTCCGGCTACTTTAAGGGCAACCTTCCACATATATGAATTAGAAGACTTCTCCAGAGCAAACAAGTCTGACATGGGAATTCGTTGGTATCTATTGAACCATGAAGATTTGGGCTTTGTCCCTTTTATTTTTAATGGTTCATCGATCAACACTTCTCCCGGTTTTAAATCCCCGGTCATGTATCCTGTTAAAACAGTGGCCCCTTTAACAACCGATCCAACTTCATAAGAAGACGTAAAGGTTCCTAACGCAGCATCCCTCATCTCATATTTTCCTGTTTCAGAGTTTTTCACATACTGTTTTCCGGCCATGGCCAATATCTCCCCTGTATTAGGGTCGATCATGACCACGTAAGCCCGATCCAGGTTAGGAGATTCACCGCGATTCACAATCTGTTTTTGTAATTCTTCTTCAATAATCTTTTCGACTTCACGTTGAAGCTCCATATCGATTGTCAGAACAATATCTTTTCCCCGTTGACCTTCTTGAACGAGTACAGATTCCAACACGCTACCGCCTTTGGTGACGTTTTTGATTTGTTCCTTTTGACCTTGCAGGACATCTTCATATTCTAATTCAACGTAACTCTTCCCAACTCGATCATTCCGGTTGTAGTCTTTCGCTAAATAGGAATCAACCAGGTTCTTTGGCAAACCTTCCCTTGAGGAAGAAACGTTCCCAAGAATCGTCCTCAACGTATCATCAAATACGTACGATCGCTTCCAGTCTGTAGTGGTATTGATGCCGGGAAGTTCACTGAGATGTTCACTGACGACGGCAAATTCTTCCGGGGTGACCCCTTCGTTCTTCACAACTTGCGGATTTAATGCATATCCGCTGGAGAATTCACGATAAATCGCAATGATTTCTAAATCTTTTTCAGTCAGTGATGCTAACTCGTCTTCTGTGATTCGATCTAGTCTCATTTGGTACACTTTCGCGTTTACATCGTCTTCAGATAAATCTTCATTGCCTTGAAGCTTTTTAATTTCCGCTTCTGACACCTTTTTGTCTGCTTGTTCTTTATTATTTAATAACCAATAATCTTTCTTGTCTCTTTCTGTCACTTCTTTGGTATCTTTTTCAATGTACTCAGAAAGCTTGGCAGCAACCTCCATCATCTCTTCGATCTTTGTGTTGTTTGCACGTGTATACGTAATCGCATTTAACGGTACATTATCGACGATCACATTACCATAACGGTCATACATTTTCCCTCGTGGCACACCTGTATTGACGACAACATCCTCTGTTCTTTCTACTTCCTTCTTGTAGCTTTCTCCGTTCACTATTTGAACGAGTCCCAGTCTAAGAACCAGAAGAGAGAATAATAAGAACACGGCAAAGAACAGCAGATTCATCCGAACGGGAACATGCGTCTTTCTTTTTCTCTTATTTCTTTTCAATCTTTCCAACCCTTCCTCTATGTAAAAATATCTTTATATCGTTACCATCCCTTCTTATTTTATAGAAAAATACAAGGATAATCTAGACATAAGCAAAGAGAGGAAATCTTTCCCTCTCTTTGCTTAAATATCCTAAATGGGTAAGTCCACTTTTCGCACGAAGAAATATATGAGGGTATGACCCGCTCCGAGCATTAATAGGAGGATTGGGATACTCTCTTCATGGTTAAAAAATGTGACGGCAATGATGAAAGCCAGGACTGACACAATTCTTCCTGAATTCAAGAAAATCTCCCTCACGACAATATACTCGATTCTCATTTCAGCGGCGTTCCATCCCGTTCCGATTACATCATATGTCATTGAAATATAAGGTACCAGAAGGATGGGGTATGCAATGGCAATCATCCCGGCATAGAGCAATAACTTCGTGTAAGTGACATCAAAAACAATCAAGAATATTGCCAGGTAGAGAAGGATTCCACCTAATAAAATGGCCTTTTTTCGAAACTTTTTTTTAATCACCCGCGATGCAATGTAATAGCCTACGAATGCGATCCCTGAGTTTATGAGTCCGAATGTACCGATGGCAAACTCACTTCCTGTGCTGATGAACACAAACACAGAAATAATGAAGATAAACGTTCCTTCTCTTAAACCCTGGAAGAAGTGGGCGTTCGTAATGAAGCGCCAGTTAGCATTGTTTTTCCTTTCTTCCAGTATTCTGAGGAATAGATACCGCCCCGATGCAGGTCGCCTTTTTAGAAAGAAGCTCAAAAGCACGGCTACAGCAAATAACAGGAGAGATAAACCAAATACAATGGTATAGCCCTTATACGAAGCAAACCTGGAGATGATAAAACCTGCGAGGATTGGTCCGATCATTCCTCCAGCTGATGTTAACGTACCGAGAAAACCATTGAAGAAATCTCTCGTTTCAGGTTCCGTAATTTCAAAGGTCAGTACATTAAACGCTAACCAATAGAAGCCGTAGCCGATACCGAGCAACGCTCCTAACACAACCAGGTAATTTTCGGCCGACTCCCCGAAAGCCAGTACAGATATGTAAAATAGAGCCAAAAAAATAACCCCGAAGCGTAATACAATTACCCGGTCTACTTTCTTTGCCCACCTTCCAGCTAATATAAAAGTTAATGGCTGAAAGATGACAACGGTTAAATTATAGATGCCTAAATCAATAAATTCACCTGATTGCTTCCACAAGTAGATGTTTACAAATGTGTTTGAGAGCGCAATACTCAAAGAATATAATCCGCCAATCAACAGCAGCAGAGTAAGGTCTCTCGTTAAATCAATATCGCCTAATAACTTTTTATAGCTACTCATTTGAAAAACTCCCCTTTAACGTACCCCTATCTTGTGAAAAAGGGAGGGAAGTTATACAAAAAAAAGAGAGGTTCTTGAAAGAACCTCTCTCCTCGTACGATTAAATTATTTAGCAGCTGAATAACGCTTCGCTACTTCATCCCAGTTTACAACGTTCCAAAACGCACCGATGTAGTCAGGACGACGGTTTTGATAATTCAGGTAGTATGCATGCTCCCAAACGTCAAGACCTAAAACAGGAGTTTTACCTTCCATTAGTGGGCTATCTTGGTTTGGTGTGCTTGTTACTTCTAATTCTCCGTTATTTACCACTAGCCAAGCCCAACCTGAGCCAAAGCGGGTAGCAGCAGCGTTAGCAAATTCTTCTTTAAATGAATCGAAGCTACCGAACTTGGAAGAGATGGCATCTGCAAGCTCTCCAGATGGAGCGCCTCCACCATTCGGAGATAATACTGTCCAGAATAGAGAGTGATTAGCGTGGCCGCCACCATTGTTGCGTACTGCAGTACGAGCACCTTCAGGAACAGCTTCTAAGTTAGAAACAAGATCTTCAATGGATTTGCTTAGTAAATCATCGTGACCTTGAAGTGCATCATTTACTTTCGTTACATATGCGTTATGGTGTTTCGTGTGGTGAATGTTCATTGTTTCCTTGTCGATATGAGGTTCTAATGCATCATATGCGTAAGGTAATTGCGGTAATTCGTAAGCCATTATAAATTCCTCCCTATGTATAGTTTCCTGAACAATGAATTCAGGCCGTTTCAGTATAAGATTACCAAAACTACTATATCTGTTCAAATATTTTGCCTTCTATTTCTCACTTTTCTCATACAAGAATAAAATTCCCTATATTTTCATTACTAGTCATAAGAATATATTTCCCCTTCAAATAACAAAAAAGAAATATACAGCCATGACAATCTGGATGATTCCTTTTGTCACTACACTGGAGATGAATCCAACGACTGATCCAACACCCACTTTTACGGCGGTCTTTAGATTGGATCTATGCACGACCCATTCACCTATGATCGCACCTATAAACGGGCCGATCAGAATCCCGATGACAGGAATGACAAAAGGGCCGACAAGCAAACCGATCGTACTTCCCCAGATTCCGGCTTTTGTGCCACCAAATTTCTTTACCCCTATGAGGTTTGCCATGTAATCAGCTCCGAAAAGAAGAATCACAAACAATAACTGCACAGTCCAGAATAACCAGCTAAAGGGTTCAAAGCTGAAAAACACGCCATATAAAATAAAGCTTCCAATCAGAAAGACGACACTCGGCAAGATCGGATATATCAATCCCACAAAGGCTAAAATCATGAATACGATGATAATACTCCAATAAACAATTTCCATCTTTTAGCACCTCTTATTAAGTATAAAAAATACTGACCCATTTGACAAACATCAAATGAGTCAGCACTTGTATTACTCTACTTCTAAAACCGCTTCGGCAATATTGACTGCATGATCACCGATACGTTCTAGGTTACTGACGATATCAACAAACACGATTCCTGCTTGTCCCGAACATTTTCCTTCGTTCATACGCAGAATATGCTGTTTGCGAAGCTTTCTTTCCATTTTATCGATCTGATCTTCTTTTTCAGCTACTTCCCTTGCAATATCAGTATCGTTTAAGTCTAAAGATTTCAACGCTTTTTCCACTGTTTCAATTGTTAGATTAAACATTACTTCAAGGTCATTCATTGCATCATCTGTAATTTTAACTTTGTTGGTTTGTTGGTATTCAATCAGTTCCACGATATTCTCAAAGTGATCTCCTACACGTTCGATGTCGCGTACGGTATCCATCAGTATAGAGTGTCTTTCTGATTCGTTTTCAGATAAAGAAGCAGAAGATAAATCAACCAGGTAATTCGTGATTTTCTTATCAAGATTATTAATGGCACCTTCAATTTGATAAGCTGCTTCAGCATTCTTAGAGCTCTTTGACTTTAGGAATTCATTGGTTTCTTCTAATCCCTTGACAGCGAATTTACCCATGCGCAGTACTTCTTCCTTCGCTTGACCCAAAGCGATGGAAGGTGATTGTTCAATAAACATTGGATCTAAATGTTTAGAGTTATAATCGACAAGTGAATCCTGCCCGGGAATCAATTTCGTTACGATCACTGCTAATAGGGCGATGAACGGGAATTGAATAATCGTATTCGTTATATTAAATGAGCCGTGAGCAAAAGCGATTGTCATCGGTTCATTCAGGTTAAATGAAGATTGTAAAAACAGAACAAACTTAGTGAAGAATGGCAATATGATTAAAAAGATTGTTGAGCCAATCAGATTAAAGAGCACATGGACTGCTGCAGCGCGTCTTGCAGCAACTGAAGCTCCCAAAGCTGCCAGAACTGCCGTAATGGTCGTTCCGATATTATCCCCGAATAAAATAGGAAGTGCTGCCTGGATGTCCACTAAATCTGAGCTGTATAGCTCCTGTAAAATACCGATTGTAGCAGATGAACTTTGAACAATCACAGTGAATAATGTACCGATCACAACTCCAAGAATAGGACTGGAACTCATACTTACTGTTAGATCATGAAAAGCCTCAAGTGAACGAAGTGGTTTCATTCCTCCACCCATTAGTTCCAGTCCATAGAATAATGCACCGAAACCAAATATCATCTGACCTAAATTATGCACTTTCTTGTTTTTGAAGAAGAATAACATGACGGTACCAACTGCAATAATTGGTAATGCATATTCACCAATATCGATCCCGATGATAAACGCTGTTACCGTTGTACCGATATTCGCACCCATGATGACACCGATCGCTTGTCTGAGTGTCATGAAGCCTGCACTTACTAATCCGACAACGATAACCGTTGTTCCACTACTGGACTGTATTAAGACTGTAACAAAAATACCTGCTAATACGCCCATGAATGGGTTGGTCGTGAACTTATCAAGAATTTCTTTCAGGCGTTCACCGGCAGACTTTTGAAGTCCGTCCCCCATATACTTTATCCCGAAGAGGAAAATCCCTAATCCTCCAAAGAACTGAAACAACATCTCTTGCCAATTTAATTCCATTTTTTCAACCCCTACATAAATTTTCGACATTTAACAACAAAAACCCCATATCATTTTTAATATATTCTATAGAAAAGGTAAATACTTTTTACTCTAAATTTACAATAGGTTAATAAAACTCGACTTTTATTACAATTGCGTTACAAAATATAATCATTCCAAATTGTTTAAATTCTCTATACTTGATGCAAAAGAAAGACAAGCATAAAATAGAAAGGGTATGCACGAAAGGAGAAAGAGTATAAATGAATGTATTTCAACAATTGTATAAAAGTATCTATTCCCCAAAAGACATTGCAACATTCCGCTTTCAGGGAATTGGCAAGACGATACGTTACGTTTTCTTACTGGCACTAATATCTATTTTACCAGTGGCTGTACAGTTTATTTCGTTTGCAACCAGTGCCATCGACAATGTAAGAGAATCAGTTGAAGCTGAATTTCCATCCTTTACAATCGAAAATGGTTCGTTATCTTCCGATCAATCAGAACCGATCACATTAGAAAAGGATGGCATTACTATCATCTTCGACAGTACAGGCGAACTCAAGGAAGAAAATCTTGACGCAAACGATGCGATAGCCTTTTTGGAAAAGAGTTTCGTAGTCATCAATCAAGGGAATGTCCAATCTTCTTCCTATAGTTTATTCGGCGATACAGCTCTTACAAAGGATGGCTTAATTGATCTATTAGATTCGTTAATAGATATGAAATGGATTCTCCTTCCCGTAGCGTTATTTTTTCTCTACTTATTCACTTCCGGAATGACGTTCTTGAAGATCACGCTCTTCGCCATAATCGGTGTTACGTTTGCCAATGTTCTTAAGCGAAATGTTAACTACCGGCAAAGCTTTCGGATCACCGCCTATTCAGCGACGGTTTCCACGTTATTTTTTACCCTAATGGAAATGCTGCAAACCTATATTCCTGCAGCCCCGATATTGGATTGGTTTGTAATCACCGTCATTCTTTACTTAGTCGTGAAAGAGATCCCCCAAAAGAGGATCCGGGCATAATTAAAATCCCTGTCTCACCCGGAGACAGGGATTTCCCTTTTACGTCATTTTTTATAGGAACTATTCAGCTCCATCCCTATAACTTGAATTGCCTGCTTAATTCCTTTAGTTGGTTAGAAGCATTCAATAGCTTTTCTCCTACTTCATGGGTATTCCTAACCTTTTCGTGCTGCTCTTCAAAGGCAGCAAGCATCTGCTCCGTTCCCGCTAACGTTTCTTGTGAAACGGAAGAAAACGCCTCTGTTGAAGCCTCAACCTTAGGGAGAGATATTTCTAAATAGCCCAAATCCGCCTTCATATTTTGTAAATCCGTCGTAACACCATCTATTTCATTTTTCAACAGATCAAACGATTCTCGTGTATCAGTGGCTTCTGATACGTAGTACTGAAACTCTTTGAAAAATTGATCGAATTGCCTTGAAGCTTTTAACGTGATTGACTCCATAATATGAATGGTTTCACTTATATTCTTCGTAGCAACTGATGATTGATCTGCAAGCTTCTTCACTTCATTGGCGACAACTGCAAATCCACGACCGGATTCACCGGCCCTTGCGGCTTCAATCGCAGCATTGAGGGCGAGGAGTTTCGTTTGTTCAGCAATTTGATTAATCAAGGAAATCACTGTGACGATGGAGGATGATTGATCATGGACTTCTTGAATGATCTTATTCATTTGCTTGAAGTCTCCGGATACCCTGTTCAACCCCCCAACCATTTTATCAACCTTGTACTCTCCGTCACCCGCAGATTCATTCATATCCTTTGTTTTCTCAAAGACAGAATTCATTTTCATAAATATGGATTTTACGGTCATATTCATTTCTTGGAAGTGGTTGACACTTACTTCGGAAGTACCTGCCGTTTCTTCTGCCCCCCCTTTCACCATTCGTACCGTTTCTACCATATACTCATTTTCTTTCAATAATTCAGATGAAGAGGTTTGAAGCTGTATACCTGTAGATGCTAAACTGTCTGTTGTTTGATGAATATTATGTATTAAGTCTTTCATTTTCACTACCATCGAATCAAAACTCTTTTGAAGGGAAACGATTTCCGGCATCGTCGTTTCGACAGGTATGTTGGAAGCCAGATCACCATCCCTTATTTTTTTCATCGATTCGCGCAATTGAGCGATCGGGGAGGTCAACCGGTTCACAAATAATAAGACAATGATAAAGGCAACCCCCACGCTAAGACCAATCATAACCAGTGTATAGGCAGCCATCGACCGAATGTCTTGCATATACTCTTCCTGAGGGACTACGATCACATATTCACCTTGCAGCTCTTGAATCGAATGAAAAGCCATCGTATAGGTTTCCCCCTCGATGGTTGTTTCGATGGTCCCCTTTTCAAGTTCTTCGATTTCTTCTATAAGAGGTTTCCCAAATTGCAATCCAGAATCTTTACTAACTGAAAATGGTACAGCTTCAGAATCTTTAATAAAATAGAATTGTGCTTCAATATTATCTTGGATCAACGCTGTATCCTGTTTCTTGATCACATCATTCAGTTTTTTCTCAAATTGTTCCTGTTTACCGACATAAATGAGCATCAAGCTTTGTGCAATATCACTCATCGAGGTCACTTCACGATCCAAACGCTGTTCCATTAGATGAATCGTAGCCTGTTTTGACTTTAAATAAGATATCCCTCCAATCGTAGAGCCAGTAATGACAACCAGGAGTAAAATGACGATCAATAATCGATTCTTTAATGTCAAACTCTTGGAAAAAGGAACAGTCATTTTCCTTTTTAGAACCCTTTTAATCCGCTGAGGCCATTCTCTTAAGAGGTTCAATATTTTCGACAAATTCATACACCCTTCCCTAATCTTTCCACATTTCATTTTCTCAAAGAAAGATGAAGGAAGTGTAAAGCTTGTGTAAAGGATTATTGAATTTTAGGCCGAAAGACCCCCTCCCTACGCTTGGACACAAGTATAAATAACATCAAGTTAAGAAGGGAAAATGCAAAGGTGATCAAATACATTTCCAACACATCGTCTTTCCAAAGGTTGTAAGCAATAGGTCCAAGTGCAACCCCACCGAACCTCACAGCTCCATAAATACTGACAATAAATCCCCTTTCATTCTCTGATACACTTCCAGTAATAAAGGTATTAATGACCGGCAGCATCAAGCCCAATCCCCCAAAGCTTACTGTAATAAAGAACATCAAAAACCCCAATGATGAAAAAAAGATCAGAAAGCCTAATGGGACCGACATCATTAACAACCCACATTTCATATACGTCCACCCCAGTTCCTCATCCGCCTTTAACCTCCCCCCACACCAGTAAGAGCTAATGGTCATCGCACCAAGTGGAAAGATAAATGTAAATCCCTTGAAAAAGCCATCAATATGAAAAGTATTTTCAATATGGTAGGAAAGGAAGAAGAGAATGCCGAATAATAAAAATAAGCCTATCCCTCCAATCGCATATAGTGGAAATAATAAGCGTCCCTTTGAAATAAAGATGGAGTACAGGTTCTTTTTATCAGCCTTGTGATAACCCTCTTTCGTTTCAACCGTTTCTCTGAGTCCTATTAATATCACCACGCACAAAACAGGAAACACCCAAAATGCATGATTCCAATGGACCAGGATAGCGAGTGTAGCACCAGTAAGTGGTGCGACTACCTTACCTATCCCATTAAACACTTCTAACGAGCCTAACATCCTTGAGCGCTCCTGTCCCTGAAATATGTCACCGATCAACGCCATGGCCAGAGGTGTCGTTCCAGCGGCACCCACACCTTGTAATCCTCGGCCGATCATGAAGAGACTAACAGGTTCATTCACTTCTCCGCTCACAACACAAAGTACACTTCCCAGAATCATTATCCATAGTGAAACAATGATTAATCGTATACGACCAAAGCGATCCGACAACATCCCCACAAACGGAATCACCACTGCTGCAGGTATGGTGAATGAGCTTAAGATAAAACCAGACCAGCTGCTATTCAAATGTAAATCCGCTTCAATACTCGGGAGAATGGGAATAAGCATAGAATTTCCCAGTACCATTAATATGGGCAGTAATCCGATTACCAGTTGGAGAAGCTTATTCGTCATGATTCGTAACCCCTTTATAGTCATATTCATTCTAAAAACCCGGGAGGAAAGTATATATGAAAAGAATGGCTATTTTCTTTGGTATTATCATTCTACTTTATAGTGTCTATTATGATTTAAATAAGGGAACCTTAAGTCTGCTTTATAAAGAATCCACTGCCGCAACCGCCCAGCCACAGGTTAATCAATCGTCTCCGACCGCACCACAGGAAACTGCTGGGGAAGCCTCCTCATCCATACCTTACGTGGAAATGGAGGTAAAGCCCGGTGATACAGTCTTAAGTCTTGTAGAAGATCTTCTTGATGATTCTATACCTGTTCCCATCGAACGTGTGATAACTGATTTCGAGGAATTAAATGATGTGCCGCCTGCAAAGATTCAAATTGGGAAAACCTACAAGATACCGAATTATCAATGATCCAGGCATGCAAAATACACCTATTTCTTGTCATTTTACACAAAACACTGTTACAATAGCTTCGTATTACTTTATAATGAATGTTTTTAGAACCTTTCTAAAGGAGCGAATTACACTTGAGTGAAATTATACATCGTTCAAAGACACGTCCGGTCAAAGTCGGAGATTTAACTATTGGCGGTAACAATGAACTTGTTATTCAAAGTATGACTACTACAAAGACACATGATGTTGAAGCAACGGTTAAAGAGATTCACCGTCTAGAAGAAGCAGGTTGTCAGGTTGTCCGTGTAGCTTGTCCAGATGAACGTGCAGCAGACGCGATAGCTGATATTAAGAAACAGATTAATATTCCACTTGTTGTCGATATACATTTTGACTATAAACTAGCCTTAAAAGCCATTGAAGGCGGAGCCGATAAAATCCGGATCAATCCAGGAAATATCGGTCGCCGTGAAAAAGTGGAAGCAGTTGTCAAAGCAGCGAAAGAAAAAGGGATCCCCATTCGAATCGGGGTAAATGCCGGAAGTTTGGAAAGAAAAATTCTTGAAAAGTACGGATACCCAACGGCTGACGGTATGGTAGAAAGTGCCCTCCATCACATCAAGATCCTGGAAGATTTAGATTTTCATGACATAATCGTTTCCATGAAGGCATCTGATGTAAACTTGGCCATCGAAGCATACACGAAAGCGGCTAAAGCATTTGATTACCCGCTTCACCTTGGAATCACTGAATCAGGTACATTATTTGCAGGAACAGTAAAGAGTGCAGCAGGGCTAGGGGCGATTCTAAGTCTTGGCATTGGTAATACACTGCGTATTTCCTTAAGTGCTGACCCTGTTGAAGAAGTGAAGGTAGCAAGAGAACTATTAAAGTCGTTTGGATTAGCTTCAAACGCTGCTACTTTAATCTCATGTCCGACATGCGGACGTATCGAAATCGACTTAATTTCAATAGCCAATGAAGTGGAAGAATACATTTCCACCATTAAAGCACCAATCAAAGTCGCTGTCCTTGGATGTGCAGTAAATGGACCAGGTGAAGCCAGAGAAGCCGATATCGGCATTGCCGGGGCTCGTGGTGAAGGACTGTTATTCCGAAAAGGTAAGACTGTCCGGAAAGTTCCTGAAGAGACGATGGTTGAGGAATTAAAGAAAGAAATCGACAAGATCGCAGAAGAATATTTTGCACAGCAAGAAGCAGAAAAGAAAGAACAAGAAGTCTAAATGCATGTAAAGAGGACTGATCTTTGATCAGTCCTCTTTTTTTATTTCTTGAAATGCTCCCAATTTCAAGAAAAAGCAATATTCTTAAAAGAACGGCAGTACAAATAATCCGATAATTATCGATACGGCCCCAATTCCGATTGCCCAGGCACCGAGCATTTCTGCTCCTCGTCTTCTTGCCACAAATCCAAGAACAATCCCCGCAGCACCCATGATTACAGGGAGAATAAATAAGGAAAGAATGGATAGAGCAAGTGCAGAGTAACCCAATACACGACCTGATGTTGTCGTATCTTCGGCGGTATCCTCTTCAAAGTCGCGGCTTACACTCATTGGAGCAGCAATTTCTGCTGCTGTTTCTTCACGGTATTCTTTACTCACATCTGTTTCCGGATTGTCGTAATACACGTCGATATCTTGTAGATTTCGATCAACGCTGTTTAATTCGCGTCGTTCATCATTCATACAGCAATCCCTCACTTTCTGTGTTTGGGAGCCTTCTTATTGTGTGTCACTCCGCTTTTTTTACTATGCTAATGTTTGTCATTTTTGTTAGCTTATTTTCACTTTTAAAACCATTTATTGCTTTTGAAAGGCTACTTTTCATAAAGTTTGTTGCGATTTTAAGGAAGAAAGTAGTAGTTGATTTCCGCTCCAGGATGCTCGCTTTCCGCGGGGCTGGAGTCGAGCCTCCTTCCGCTTCAATCAACTTTCTAAGCGTGTTTCTCAAAACCTTTTAGCAAACAATCTCTTTTGAGGTGAGTAGAATTTATCTCCTATTGGAGAAGAAACCTTTTTACTAATTAGATCGTTTTTTAACACCTTTAGCTCTGTCACGAAAACCTCTTAAAGATGGTGAGGGGAACTGCGTAGACTCCTGCGGAAGTACGGGCGTGCCGAGACCCCGGAAGCGAAGCTGAGGAGGCTTGGCCGCACGCTAGCTACAAGCGAAGCAGTTCCCCTCACCATCCATCACACACTAATGGACAGAGCCAAATCAGAAATTATGTTAAAAGACAACAATCTTTTCGAAAAGAGTCTTTTGAAAACATCGTTTATCTACTGGTCAGAAATGTGATAAACTTGAAGGAGTTTTTATAAAGAGGAGCATGATAAAGAATGAAACGTTTTGGAATCGATATTGATGGGACAGTTACGTCACCTGAATCTTTACTGCCTCACATAAATGATTATTTTAAGTTGAATTTAACCTTACAAGACATCACCCAATACGAACTGACGGAAGTCCTGAATATTTCACCTCAAACGTTCGGGAAGTGGTTTAAGGAAGCGGAACCAACCATTTACAAAGAATCTCCCCTTGCTCCTGGCGCAAAGAAAATATTGGATCAATGGAAAGAAATACATGAGCTTTATTTCATAAGTGCAAGAAGATCCGATCTCATCCAATTAACTAAAGAATGGTTCAACACCCAGGATTTGATGTATCATCACATCGAATTAATTGGCTCACATGACAAAATTTCAACAGCAAAAAAACACGGTGTCGATATTTTCTTTGAGGATAAACATGATAATGCAGTAGCGATTTCTGAAGAACTATCGATTCCCGTTCTGTTATTTAACACACCATACAATCAACAACCGATTCCTAATGGAGTCATTCGCGTAAATGACTGGCAGGAAGCGAACTCCTGGGTTCAAACCTGGCTTCGAAATGAATCATAAGAGAAAGCCTCTAATCAAAAGAGGCTTTCCCATTACTTATTAAATACATCTTTAAATTGTTCCACCCGCTTCCGATTCACTTTAAAATCATAATATCCGAGTCGTGAACCTGACTTGATATGTAGAAGATGTGTACTTTCATCAATATAGAGTTCCAGGTCATCCTTGAATTTCAACCATTTTGATGTGAAAACCGCATGCACATAATGTGACTTCTCTTCCTTGATCTCTACATGATTGAACTTGCTTAGGGTACTACGTATTCTCTCCTTCGTATCCTCTGTGCTTCCACTGATGGGAAGCGGTGCTATTCGATGATATGATGTGAGATCAATTGTGCTCACACAGTTTTTTTTATTCGTCGGGCAGTGAGTAAAAGGCACTGTTTCCATGGCTGCATCTCCTCTCAATTTCTTCCGTATAATGCATTTTTCCCCTCTTTTACCTTTACTTAAACTTTGGACATTTTAGTAAAAGAAAAAGACTTCCAAGAAAAACAAATTTATCATGAGTGGTAGTGTGAAAACATTGACCGTTCCTTTCCGCTCCAGGCACTTGCTTTCCGCGGACGTTCGGCCGAGACCCCGGAAGCGAAGCTGAGGAGGCTCGGCCGAACG